>NZ_CP034562.1:5022500-5122500 GCF_003970675.1 Flammeovirga pectinis | reverse complement strand
GAGAATGCATCTGTAGAAAACCAATCTTTAGGTTACTAAAATACACTAATCAATATATAAGCCTCAAATACATTATTCGGTATTTGAGGCTTTTTTGTATCAAATCAGAATATTAAGTGTTTTTTTTGCACTTTAACGAAAAAATATTCTCTAATATTATTTTTTAATCCTTTTGAATATATAAATTGCAGCGTCTTCAATAAACACATACAATTAATAGAAGGCCCATTTTTTCACACATACACAATTAACATATATAACCATGATTATTGGCGTTCCAAAAGAAATTAAGAACAACGAAAATCGCGTTGCTCTAACACCTGGTGGTGCAAAAGAACTTATCAAAAGAGGACATCAAGTTTATGTCCAATCTACTGCAGGAATTGGTAGTGGTTTTTCTGATGATGAATATAAAGCAGTTGGAGTTAATCTTCTACCAACTATAGAAGAAACATATGCAATTGCAGAAATGATTATGAAGGTAAAGGAGCCTATTGAGGCTGAATATCCTTTAATCAAAGAAAACCAACTTCTATTTACTTATTTCCACTTTGCATCATACGAACCTTTAACAATGGCAATGATAGAACAAAAATCTATCTGTCTAGCGTATGAAACTGTTGAGAAAGTAGACAGAAGTCTTCCTTTATTAATTCCTATGTCTGAAGTAGCAGGAAGAATGGCAACTCAAGAAGGAGCAAAATTCTTAGAAAAGCCAATGGGCGGACGTGGTATTTTACTTGGAGGAGTACCTGGCGTTAAACCTGCAAAAGTAATTGTAATTGGAGGAGGTATTGTTGGTACGCAAGCTACTAAGATTGCAGCTGGCATGGGTGCTGATGTAACTATTATGGATATTGACCTATATAGATTACGTCAATTAGATGACATTATGCCTGCTAATGTAAAAACAATGGTTTCTTCTGAGCATAATATTAGAGAAGAAATTAAAGATGCAGATATGGTAGTTGGAGCTGTACTTATTCCTGGAGCAAAAGCTCCTCATTTGATTACTAAAGATATGCTTAGTACAATGAGGAAAGGTGCTGTTTTAGTTGATGTAGCTGTTGATCAAGGTGGTTGTTTTGAGACTACAAAACCAACAACTCATGCTGAACCTGTCTTTGAAGTAGACGGTGTAATGCATTATTGTGTTGCAAATATGCCTGGTGCTGTACCTTATACATCAACTCTTGCCTTAACTAATGCTACACTTCCTTATGCTATTCAGTTAGCTGATAAAGGATGGGAAAAAGCATGTAGAGATAATGAAGAATTGAAAAAAGGTCTAAACATTATTAGCGGTGATGTTGTTTATAAAGCCGTTGCAGATGCCTTTGGCCTTGAATATAAAGATATTGAAGAGACTCTTTTAGCAAATGCTTAATTAAGCTTTTCAAATAAAATAAGGGAAACAGTTTTAAATTGTTTCCCTTATTTTATTTAAGTTTTTTATATCTAGTCCAATAGCTTGAGATATAAAATTGATGATATTGTTCTTCTGGTAAGATTTCCTTTGGCGCTACTCCTACTTCATCAGATACTTTTAGTAATTCATCAAGTAAGTTCTTATAATTGCCCTCAGAATAATAAACATCTAATAGTAGTAATCTTGCTTCTGTCTGATAAACCTCAGATTTAATCAATTTTTTCAATATCTTTTTTGACTTACTTCCTTTTTGCCAAGAAAGGTAAATTTCAGCTTCTCGTAATAACAAATAATCATCCCCTCCTATAAGGTCAGATAGCTCATCTAACATTAATTTTGACAACTCATAATTATCAACAGCTCCATAAATTTCTGACATTAATAGCCGAATACTCTTATCGAAAGGATAGTCTATTAAATATTTATCTTTTAAAGCTTCTAGTTCTGATAAATTACCTTGAGCTGCTTGTGCCTGTATTAATGCCAATCTAGGTGATTTCTGTTTCTTAAAGTAATTTGATAAAGAATCGTATGATGTTAATGTATTCCCGTATAAACCTTGTTGATTATAACCATATAACTCTCTAATTCTAAGTAGTGATTCTTGATAAAGTTTATTTGTTACTAGGTCTGGATTCTCTTCTGCTAACATCGTTGCCACGATATCTGAAAAGAACGCTCCACCCGAATAAAAATAGATATCTATAATTTGCCATGCCCCATAATGATTTTGAGCAAGTAGCATTTCATTATAATCTAACCAACCATCTCCTTTTAACACTCTATAAAGTAAGCTTTTATTTCCTTTATTATTTTCTAATATTTTCACAAAAGCGTACTCACCATTATTCCCAATTTGCTCTACAAGGAGATCTCCTAATCTTAGTTGCTCTTTAAACACCTGGATATATTCTTTCCAATCAGATGAATTTCTATGCAGTTTTTGGAAAACACGCTGAGTAAATACATCATAATTGATTTTATAATCTACCACATCTCCAGATTCATGATAAACAGCACTATCAATAGTGATTGCCAATGCTAACTCTTTATCATCATTATTTTGTGCTAAAACAACGTTACTAGAAAAGGATAAAATTAGAATGGAAGTAATAAAAAAAGTATATATGGACTTTCTCATTTATTTTAATAGCAGTATTAGTACAGTGTAAAGTTATAAAGTACAAAAAATAAACTACTATGTGATGTAAAAAAAAGAGGTGAATATTCAAATAAATGAATACTCACCTCCTAAATATGACTATTTAGAACTTAATGTCTAAATTATTTTACTTCTTCGAAGTCTACATCTGTAACATCGTCAGCATCAGCACTACCTTGAGCAGCACCTTCTTGACCTGCAGCATTTGGATCAGCACCTGGAGCACCTTCACCACCTGTTGCTTGATACATTTCTTGAGAAGCCGCTTGCCATGCTGCATTTAATGCATCTAAAGCAGGTTGTATTTTCTCAACATCTTGAGCTGCGTGAGCCTCTTTCAAGTCTTTTACAGCTGCTTCGATTGCAGTTTTGTTACCTTCAGAAAGTTTATCTCCGTATTCTTTTAACTGTTTTTCAGTTTGGAATACCATTGAATCTGCTTCATTTAATTTTTCAGCACGATCTTTAGTAGCTTTGTCAGCATCAGCATTTGCTGCTGCTTCATCCTTCATTTTTTGGATTTCCTCTTCTGTTAATCCTGAAGATGCTTCGATCTTGATTCTTTGCTCTTTTCCAGTCGCTTTATCTTTAGCAGATACATTAACAATACCATTCGCGTCAATATCAAAAGTTACTTCGATTTGAGGTACACCACGAGGTGCTGGAGGGATATCGTTTAATTGGAAACGACCTAAAGTTTTATTTCCTGCTACTACTGGTCTTTCACCTTGAAGAACGTGAATATCTACAGATGGTTGATTATCTGCTGCAGTAGAGAATACTTGAGATTTCTTTGTAGGAATTGTAGTGTTAGCGTCGATCAATTTCGTCATTACGCCACCCATTGTTTCAATACCTAAAGAAAGTGGAGTAACGTCTAATAAAAGAACGTCTTTTACTTCACCTGTTAATACACCACCTTGGATAGCTGCACCTACTGCTACAACTTCGTCAGGGTTAACACCTTTAGAAGGTTTTTTACCGAAGAATTTTTCAACTTCTTCTTGTACTTTAGGGATACGAGTAGAACCACCTACTAAAATTACTTCATCAATATCAGAAGTGCTTAAGTCTGCATCTTGCAATGCTTTACGACAAGGCTCTAAAGATCTTTGTACTAAAGAATCAGCTAAACGCTCAAAATCAGCACGAGATAACTCTTTCATCAAGTGTTGAGGAACGCCATCAACTGGAGTGATATATGGTAAGTTAATGTCTGTTTTAGCACCTGAAGAAAGCTCAATTTTTGCTTTTTCAGCAGCTTCTTTCAAACGTTGTAATGCCATAGGGTCTTTACGAAGATCGATTTTTGGATGATCTTTCATAAATTCTTCAGCTAACCAGTCAATAATAACTTTATCAAAGTCATCACCACCTAGGTGAGTATCACCATTTGTTGATAAAACTTCAAATACACCATCTCCTAATTCAAGGATAGAAATATCGAAAGTACCACCACCAAGGTCAAATACTGCTATTTTCTTATCATTATTTGCTTTATCTAAGCCATAAGCTAATGCTGCTGCAGTTGGCTCGTTTACAATACGAGAAACTTTTAAACCTGCAATTTCACCTGCTTCTTTTGTTGCTTGACGCTCTGCATCATTGAAATAAGCTGGTACTGTAATTACAGCCTCAGATACTTCAGTTCCTAAATAATCTTCAGCAGTTTTCTTCATTTTTTGAAGAGTAATTGCTGAAATTTCTTGAGGAGTATATAATTTATCACCAATTTTTACACGAGGAGTATTATTTGGTCCTTCAACCACCTCGTATGCCATTTGTGAAATTTCGTTACTACAGTCAGAATATTGTTTACCCATAAAACGCTTAACAGAAGCGATAGTATTTTGTGGGTTTGTAATTGCTTGACGTTTTGCAGGATCACCTACTTTACGTTCTCCATCTGCTAAAAATGCTACGATTGAAGGAGTTGTTCTTTTTCCTTCAGCGTTTTCAATAACAACTGGCTCATTACCTTCCATAACAGAAACACAAGAGTTCGTTGTTCCTAAATCAATACCAATGATTTTTCCCATAACTTATTTAATTTTTATATCGTATGATGTTTTTATTCTATTTTAATGTCTTCAAATAATCAAAGACACTTTCTTTTAGACAATGCTTATGCCAATTGATTTTTCAAGACATTTTGACAGTCTTATGAAATAATCACTGCCAATTTTATAATCTAAGTCACTAAATTTTTTCAATTTTACTGACATTATATAGAAACGTCGTTACCTAATTTTTAGTTACAGAAAATATTTTAATAAATTTTAATAAAACAAAAACAACTCATTAATAAGTGATTAACCTAATAATGAGCTGTTTACAACTTATTGTTTTCTATTTATATCTTAGATTCCCAACCGTCTGTTTCTATTTCATTCGCAGATGTAAGAACTTTATCTTTCATGTCTTGCATAAACTTCTCAACATTATCAGAAACCTTCTGATCTGTAACGCCTACAATTTTTGCTGCTAATATACCTGCATTCTTTGCTCCATCTAAAGCTACAGTTGCTACAGGTACCCCTGAAGGCATTTGTAAGATAGATAAAATTGAATCCCATCCATCAATTGAATTTCTTGATTTCACAGGGACTCCAATTACAGGTATAGAAGTCATTGACGCAACCATTCCTGGTAGGTGAGCAGCCCCTCCAGCACCTGCTACAATAGCAGCTAAACCTCTCTGTTTTGCTGATGTAGCATAATCAAACATTCTTTCAGGTGTTCTATGAGCAGATACAACTGTTAATTCATATTCAACCCCTAACTCTTCTAATACTTGAGCAGCTTCTGACATAACTTTTAAATCAGACTGACTTCCCATAATAATACCTACTTTCATGATCTTTGATTTGTGAATTTGACTGTAGTTTAATTAACTGTAAAAATAAGGGCTTCATAGTTTTACTACAAAGCCCTTATCAATAAATATTATTAATCACCTTAATTTATAGGAGATTAGTTGAATCTTGGATCATCTGGATAGTTTGTTTTAAGCCACTTCCAATATAAACTCGCTTTCTGTTTTTGTCCAGTCTGCTCATAAAGTGCAGCAAGAGCATATCTTAATGATGGATCTTTCTTTGTATACTTTAGACCCATTAAATATGTCTTTTCTGCAACTTGAATTTCACCCATTTGCTGATATATCAACCCTAGATTATAAAATGCTCTCGAATTTTGAGGATTCAATTCAGATGATTTCTTTAAAGCTTCTGCTGCTGCTGGCCACTCTTTCGTTTCAGCAAATAAAAGTCCTTTAGAATAATAAGCATCAGCAGAAGATGGATCTACAGCTATAGCATTATCAAGTTCTTGTTTAGCTAGGTCTAATTTACCTTGAATAGAATAAATACGTGCTAAACTAAACCTTGCTTCATTCATTAATGTATCAAACTTTAAAGATTGCTGATAACAAGCAATAGCTTTACCATAATCTTTTCTTCTTTCCATATATTGCCCTTCTCCAAAAGGTCCTTCACGGAAATCTTTAGCTTGGAGGAAGTAAATTTTCATTTCAGCAGTTGCCTTATCGAATGCTTTTTTCCATTTACCTTTAAACCTACCATCTTCAACATCCCCTAAAGCAATTGCTGTAGAGACACGAACTGATCGAGATGGATCCATTAAGTATGGACTTAAGTAGGATACTCTTTGATCTAATGATAAATGAGATAAATTTTGAATAGCAGTTAACCTTACCAATGGCTCAGGGTCTTTTAAAGCTCCTATTACTGCTTCTATTGATTGATCTCCTTGTGTTCTTGCTAAATAATAAACTGCTGTTGCTCTTGCAATAAAAGGTGCCGTTTGTTCGTCTACCATTTGTTTTAAAGAAACAACATACTCTTCATCATAATGACGACCTAAGGCTAAAGTATCTTTCCAATCATGCGGTAGTTTACCCCACATTTTTTCTGCATTTGTTGCTGCCCATTTTACAGATTTATCTGTATGACATGCATTGCAAGCATTTGGTGTTCCATCATATTTTAAACTTAAATCTGGTCTAGGGATGCGGAAACTATGATCTCTTCTGTAATCATTACCCATATACACTTCCCCTACCATATGACAGTCTACACAACGGACATCTTGACCTGTATCATGTAGAGTGTGTGATTTAACTTGATAATCTTTTGGTTCATGACATTGAGCACAAATTTTATTCATGTCTTTGAACTTTAATTCAGCTTTATGAGGATCATGACAATCTGTACACTTTACATCATGTTGATACATCTTACTCTGAATAAAAGACCCATATACGTAGACTTCATTCAAAATTTGTCCATCATGGTAATACATTCCCTCTCTTAAAATTTCAGGAGCAAATTGTTCGTAAAAACTCTCACCATATTTAAAATTCTGAACTAATTGTGATCTACGAGAATGACAAGGAGCACAAGATTCTACTAAAGTTCTTGCTGATTCTCCTTTTACAAACTGTTGAACATATAAACCTTCGACAAAGTCTTTCTTTTCTTCAAATTCATCAGAGTTCACAAAGTCTACATGTTCTTTACCTGGTCCGTGACAAGCTTCACAACTCACATTAATAATAGAATACTTTGTATCAAAAGAGTCTTTTTCGAAGTCGTAATTTTTTCTAACATTAGTTGAATGACAATCTGCACACATCGTATTCCAGTTTCCTCCACCATTAGACCAATGCAACCATTCGTAATGTTGGATATCATCTAAATCATCATGTTGATTAAACCATCTTTTCTTTTCTGTATCCCAAGTTTCTCTTATCAACTGTATTTTACCTCTTTCCATTTCTACCATGTAGTTCTGAAGAGGTTTTACACCGAAAGTATATTTTATTTCAAAGTCATGGTTTTTACCGTCTGGTCCTTGCGTATTCACAAAAAACTTATCTCCTTTTTTAAAGAATCTGCTCTTTACATTGTTTTCAACAAATTTCACATCATTAAAATCACCAAGAACCGTTTCAGATGTAGCAATTTCCATTGATTTATCATGGTCAGAACCTTTCCATTTATGGTATTCCTCTTCATGACATGACCTACAAGTTTCCGTTCCTAAAAATAGTGAATCCGGATAAGGAAGATTCATTGAGGCGTGAGGATCTAATGAAGTAGTTGCTTTTTCTGTATTTCCTGATTCTTTATCTCCAGACGATGTACAGCTTTGGTAAACTGCGGCTGAAAAGAATAAGATCGAAAAACCAATCAGTAATTTATTCTTTAATTTCATTCAACTAATATATTTGACTTGTGTTAATCCTTCTGAACGGAGCTCAAGATTTTTTGTTTAACTTTTAACAGGTTTTCATCTAATGATATTACAAAATAGTCATTAGTAGTCTCATCAACAACAAAGCTGAGCATTTGTTCTTTATTATTAAATGACCAAAACCCACTTTTTACAATTAATTTATCACTACTTCCAGAAGTTTCGTAGTTCACTTTACCATTTTCTAATAATTCAAAGGTAGTTCTTCCACCACGAATAATTTCTAGTTTTTCTGAATTTCTTATATATGTTTTTACATCGGCACTATCCTTTTCAACAAAATGGACCCATTTACCAAAATATTCTTTAGGAAGTTGAGATTTACTTAAAGTAGGTTTACATGCTAAGAATAAAGTAGTTAAGAATATTAACAGGTATAACTTATTTTTATTGATCATCTTTATTGCGATTTGTTTACAATAAAGTTGGCGATAATATTTTTTTATTAAAAATATTATCCTACTTTTGCCAAGCATTTAAGGAAAACAGTGCGGGGTGGAGCAGTTGGTAGCTCGTCGGGCTCATAACCCGAAGGTCATCAGTTCGAGTCTGGTCCCCGCTACCTAGTAAAGGTTATCTCATTTATGAGATAACCTTTTTTTATATCTTCATTTTATATTACATTGATTGTATTCTAAATTAGAATCCAAATTATCAATGAAAATACTATCTCTCCAAGACCTAACAGATACAATTTACAGAAGTATCATCAGATTTCCTTTTACACTCCTATGTGCCATTTTTGGTACATTTCTCTTATTCTATTCAATTGGAAATAACATACATACCAATATTTGGTTTATTAGAGGAATACATGGAGCTCAATTAGGCATTCCTATTTTTATTGCCGCAACCTATCTTTCTGAAAATTTAAACCTTTCCATTATAAAAAGTTATTTACTTAAAGGTATTTCATTAACTGTATTACTACTATACTTAATGACAATGCCAGAAGAGCTTACTTATATCAATTTCTCCAGATGGATACTTCTAACAATTTTCACTCATTTATTAATTTTCATAGCTCCCAACATTAATAGAGGAACACAATTAGATTTCTGGATTTTCTCAAAAGATATTATTGCAACATTTATCGAAAGTCTATTTTACTCTGTTGTAATTTATATTGGAGTATCTATAGCACTTCTTTCTGTAGACTCTTTATTTAACATTACAATAGATGAAGACGTTTATTTAAAATTGCTGACATTTTGTGGGTTTTTCTTAAATACTCTATTCTTTATTTGCAAAGCTCCTATTGCAAGAAACTCAGAAGAAGAGTTTTCATACTCACCAATATTAAAGAACTTCACACAGTATATCATGTTCCCGTTGGTTACAATCTACATGGTGATACTCTATGCTTATTCAGTAAAAATAATATTTCTGCAAGATTGGCCCAAAGGCTGGGTATCTATGCTAAGTATTGGTTTCTCTATTTTAGGTATAATTTCATTCTTATTAATCTATCCTATTAAAAATATTAAAGAGAATAGATGGATACCAATCTATACTAAAGTATTCTTCTATGCACTTTTCCCTGTCATTTTATTATTTATTGCAGCAATCTGGACTCGAATAACTGACTATGGAATAACAGAGAACAGGTACTATCTCATCGTATTAGCAATATGGTTAGTTATTGTTGCGTTAAACATGCTAATAAAAGGACAGAATAATATTAAGATCATTCCTATATCACTTTGTATACTCACTTTAATCTCTTCCTTTGGACCTATAAGTGCATTTCAAATTGCAAAAAATAGCCAAACAAGCCGTTTAAATCATATAGTAGAAAATGAAAAATGGATTGACACAAATGGTTATTGGATAACAGGTATTGACCACTCTGCTTCTAATGAAGCTGAAAACACACGTTCTATAATAAGCTACCTAAGTGATTACCATGGGTTCAATTCTCTACAAAAATACTTTTCACAACCTATGAATACCTTTATAGCTGATTCTTTAAGTAAATGGGAAGTTAAAAATGTTCTATTTGATAAGATGGGATTAACATCACTGGGTAATAGTTCGATTGTAGAGGTGAGTAAAGATGAGTATTCTATCCATTTTTATAGTAATTCTGAATCTGAAGATTTCAATGCCTTTGATATCAAAAAATATAATTACTTATTGAATGTATATACAAATGCAATTGATCAAGAATATTTATTTACTAAAAATGACAAAGAATTCATTCTTAGAATTAATAATAATGATAATTCTATAGGAACTATAGAAATTGATGGAGTTATATATACAATCACTTTAGATTTAAATCTAATCAAGAACTCTAAAAATGGAAAAATGCTATTTATAGAGTCCGAAGCATTCACTATACTCTTATATAGCCTAAATGGAAACAAAGAAAAAGATAAATTGAGCATCAATCACATGAAGGCTATGTTTTTGATTAACTAAACCGCTCTGCACTGAAAGTGCAGAGGTTTGGGGGTAGGACTGAAAGTCCTACGCTCACTTCCTCTTATTCCAACATGAAGTTGGAATTATCGTCCATATCGCTCCTATGATGTTCTAAATAGTCGTTGACCATTTCGTCTGTAATGTTACCTGTACTCCAAGCGCCGTAACCTCCTGCCCAAAAATGCTTACCCCAATACCTTTTTCCTAAACTAGGATATTCTTGTTGAAGTAACCTTGAAGTTCGACCTTTCATACGTTTCAAAATATCACTAAGACTTTTAGTCGGAGGGTACTCTATGTGGATATGAACATGATCTTTACTTACAACTCCTTTTAGGATCTCAATACCTTCTGATTCACAAATTTGAATGAGAAGAGATCTACATCGTTTTTGAATATCTCCTTCTAGAACTTGATAACGATATTTAGTCGCAAAAACTATATGGACGGTCAACCTAGTCACTGTATAATGACCTTTTCTATACTCCTGTGTCATAATACTCAGAATGTAGTAGATTTTTTCGAAATACTAAAGTTCTGCACTGAAAGTGCAGGGTTTTAAACCCATTTATGAGACCAATAAAAAAAGTAACCCCTTCCTAAATCAATAGGAAGGGGTTACTTAATATCTTAAGACAAATACTTAATTAAGCATTTGCTATTTCGTCTTTCAGCTTATTTAAAGATGATTTAGCATCTCCAAATAACATCTTTGTTTTATCACCAAAGAATAATGGGTTTTGAACACCAGCATAACCAGTACTCATACCACGTTTGAATACGACAACATTCTTAGCTGTTTCAACATCTAAGATTGGCATACCATAAATTGGTGATGCAGAATCATCTTTTGCAGATGGATTTACAACATCGTTTGCTCCAATTACAAGGACCACATCTGTAGAAGGAAAACTACTATTTGCAGGTTCCAATTCTAGTAACTTATCATAATCTACATCAGATTCAGCTAATAATACGTTCATATGACCAGGCATACGACCCGCTACAGGATGAATTGCATAACGCACTTCAACACCTTCACTTTCTAAAGCAGATTCAATTTCATGGCAAATATGTTGCGCTTGAGCTACAGCTAATCCATAACCAGGAACGATAGCTACTTTATCAGCATATTTTAATTGAATTGCAAGGTCTGAAATATTTACTTCTTTAACGATTTCTTCACGACTAGAACCAGATCCGCCACCAGAAGCACCTAAATTACCAATCAATACATTTACTAAAGAACGGTTCATTGCCTCACACATCATAACTGTTAAGATTACTCCTGAAGCACCAACAAGGATACCACCAATAATCATAATGTTATTTCCATAAATAAGACCTGCACCTGTTGCTCCAATACCTGTTACCGAGTTAAGTAATGATATAACTACAGGCATATCTCCACCACCGATTGGTGTTACAAAGGCAATACCGTAGAATAATGACAAACCTAATAATGCATATACTAAAGCCATATTTAATTCTGGCTGAGTCATAATCATTACGGATAATGCAATAATACCTGCTAAAGAAACTAAATTTATTATTTGAGGAGCAGGTAAAGTAAAGTTATCTCTTAAAGAACCATTTAATTTACCATAAGCTACTAATGAACCCGTTAAAGAAACAGCTCCAACGAACATAGCAAAGATGTTTGTTAAAACAGCACCACTCATCATGTCAGCTCCTTGAGGAAGGTTTCCGAATTCTGCAATACCAATTAACATGGCACATGCACCACCCAAACCATTAAATAATGATACCATCTCTGGCATCTTAGTCATGGCAATTTTTTTCGATGAAACGAAACCAATACCACCACCTATTAACATTGCTCCAATAATCCAAGGGTAGTTATTATTACCCGATGTTTCTGGAGCTAATAATGAAATAACGATAGCCATACCCATACCTAAAGCTGCAACTCTATTACCTTTACGTGCAGTTTCTGGATGAGACAATCCTTTTAAACCTATAATAAAAACGATTATACTTACTAAGTATAGTAAATCTATTAAATTTGATATATCCATTTTCTTGTAATTTCAGTTAATTAGTAGTTATTATTTACGTTCTTTTTTCTTGAACATCTCTAACATTCTATTGGTTACAGCAAAACCACCAACAACGTTGATCATTGCTAAAGCGATACCAATAAATCCTAATACTAATGTTAAGTAATCTGTCGCTTCTGCTCTTCTAATAAGAATAATTGCTCCAATTACTACAACACCTGAAATTGCATTTGCACCTGACATTAAAGGAGTATGTAAAACTGTTGGTACTTTACCAATAATTTCCATTCCTAAGAACGAAGAAAGTACTAACAATGATAACATTGCTAATGTGTTATCATCTAAAAATGCTAATATTTGTTCCATATTAAATTCTAATTTGTTTGTTTGAAAAGTTTAAGCTTGAGCGTCTGCTTTTTCTTCAGCTTTTGGTGCTGGAACTAAAGCTTTTTGTTTTGCCTCATTCCCATAAATTACTTCACCTTTGTAAACAATACAGCTTTGTAAAATAATCTCATCATTGAAATTAAAATTCAAACCTTCTTTTGTCAACATTAATTTTAAGTAATTCTGAACATTCTTACTGAACAGTACAGATGCTTGCTCACTAATTTCAGCTGCAAGATTAGAACTTCCTATAATTGTAACTCCGTGCTTCTTAACTACTTTTTCATCTTCAGTTAACACACAGTTACCACCCGTAGAAGATGCTAAATCAACAATAACCGAACCCGGCTTCATTGTTTTAACTGCTTCTTCAGTTATTAATTTTGGCGCAGGTCTACCTCTTAATTGTGCTGTTGTAATTACTACGTCTGCTTTTTCAATTTTTAGAGCAATTAACTCTGCTTGCTTCTTTTTATATTCTTCTGATTGTTCTACTGCGTAACCACCAGCATTAGTATCATCACTAGCACCTTCGACTTCAACGAATTTTGCACCTAATGATTGTACTTCTTCTTTTGATGCAGCTCTAGTATCAAAAGCTTCTACTTGAGCTCCTAAACGTTTTGCTGTAGCAATTGCCTGTAATCCTGCAACACCTGCACCCATAATCAAAACTTTTGATGGAGGTACGGTACCTGCTGCTGTTGATAACATTGGCATATAACGTGGTAAATAATCTGTTGCTTTTAATACTGCCTTGTAGCCAGAAATTGAGGCCATAGAAGACAATATATCCATAGATTGAGCAATTGAAGAACGAGGAATCATATCAAAACTAAATGCTGATATTCCCTTTGTTGCGAATGTCTCACAAATTGATGCATCTTGGAATGGCTGAAATGAAGAGAATAAAAATGTATTCTCTGCTAGTTTAGCAACTTCTTCCTTAGATAATGGAGCTAAAGTGATTAAAACATTAGATGAAGAAATAATTTCTTCTCTAGATTTTTCTACTGCTCCTATTTCATTATAAAGGCTATCTTCAAAATAAGCACTAGAACCAGCACCCTTTTCAAAATAAACCTCGTGACCTTCAGAAATAAACTTTTTCGCTAATTCTGGTGTAACGGACACACGATGATCTTCTTCTCTTAAAATTCCAAATAGCATACCAATGCGATTTTTTATAGTAATATTCGTTTACTACAAAGTACCCTACTTTGTAATTGTGTTAGTCAGTCCAAATTCTCATGAACTATTTAATGTTCCTGAATTTATAATTTTAGCAAATATACAATAAAAATATGGTTTTTTTATAATGATAATAATCTACACGGGGTTACATTGTAAAAGTTTCAAAAATACACTTATTTTATTTACTTTTATTTACCTCGATAAAATACAAATTATAGAACAACACATTCAGTTATATTCAACACAATTCGTTTCAAAGTAGTTTAGAATTATACATAACATAAGTTAAGTATGCTAATACAAGGGGGAATTTCAGAACTGGTTTGGAATTACACCAATATTCGAGATATACACTACAATCTTTTAAAAATGCAAAAAGCCCCTAGTCTTTCGACTAGAGGCTTTTTAAACCGCTTTGCAAATATTATAAACCTGTGATCTGATGTCTTTCTCTAGAATCAATCAATGCTTCGTATTCTTCCTTAGAACCAACACGTAACGCATCATAATCTCTAAGACCAGTACCAGCAGGAATCAAGTGACCTACGATCACATTTTCTTTCAGTCCTACTAATTCATCTCGTTTACCTCTAATAGAAGCTTCACTCAATACCTTAGTTGTCTCTTGGAAAGAGGCAGCTGAAATAAATGATTTCGTATCCAATGATGCTTGTGTGATACCTTGTAACGTTGGTCTTGAAATAGCTGGCTGTGCATCACGCACTTTCATCTCTTTCATGTCCTTACGTTTCAATGAAGAATTCTCATCACGCATTTCTCTAAATGAGATTAATGCTCCAGTCTTGAATCTAGCAGAGTCTCCTGCATCCGTAACGATTTTCATGCTAAGCACTTTATCATTTTCTCCACGGAACATGAATTTCTCTACTACTTGACCTGGAAGGAATGTAGTATCTCCATTGTCTTCGATAACAACTTTTTGCATCATTTGGCGAACAATCACCTCGATATGCTTATCGTTAATTTTTACACCTTGTAAACGGTATACATCTTGAATTTCATTTACCAAGTACTCTTGTACAGCAGTTGGTCCTTTAATTTTCAAGATATCTGCAGGAGTAATAGCTCCGTCTGAAAGTGGCATACCAGCTCTCACGAAGTCATTTTCCTGAACCAAAATATGTTTAGACAAGTTCACCATGTAACGACGTCTCACACCATCACGTGATTCTACGAATAGTTCACGATTGGCACGTTTAACAGCACCGTAAGTTACGATACCATCAATTTCAGAAACTACAGCTGGGCTAGATGGATTACGCGCTTCGAATAATTCCGTTACACGAGGAAGACCACCTGTAATATCTCGTGATTTACCTGCAGAACGAGGAATCTTCACTAAAATATCACCTGCTTTTACTTTCTGACCGTCTTCAACAGTTAAACGAGCATCTGTTGGTAAGTTAGATGCCACAGACTCACCTTTATCACCAGCAATGTGGATAATCGGGTTTTTAGCCTTGTCTTTTGTATCAATAATTACTTTCTCCTCGTAGCCAGTCATTTCGTCTGTTTCTACTCGGTAAGTAATATCTCTTTCAATTGCTTCAAATTCAGTAACACCATCGTATTGAGCAAGAATAACTGCGTTAAATGGATCCCATCCACAAATCACGTCATCTTCTTCAACCATGTCACCTTCTTTTACGCTTAGGTAAGAACCATATTGAATGTGAGCTGTAAATGCAATTTTACCTTCTGAGTCAATAATATTAACTTCAGCAGTACGCGCCATTACAACATCTTTAACATCTCCTTGAGCATCTTTACTCTTCACAGAACGCATTTCAACGAATTCCACTTTACCAGCTTTTTTCGTTTTCAATGATGCATCTGTTGCAATGTGAGATGCCACACCACCAACGTGGAATGTACGTAGCGTTAACTGAGTACCAGGTTCACCAATTGATTGTGCTGCAATAACACCAACAGATTCACCTTTACCTGCTACACCACCTGTTGCAAGGTTTTTACCATAACACTTCTCACAAACACCCTTACGAGTTTCACAAGTAAGTACTGAACGAACTTCAACTTCTTCAATACCAGCTTCCTCAATTAATTGAGCAACTTCTGGAGTGATAGCACCTGTAGCTGGAACGATAATTTCGCCAGTTTCAGGATGTTCAACATCATTTAATGATGTACGTCCTTCAATTCTATCTGTAAGAGATTCTTTGATCTCATCATTTTCTTTCAGTGCAGTTACTGTAAGACCACGAAGAGTACCACAATCAACTTCAGTTACAACTACATCTTGAGCAACATCCACCAAACGACGAGTTAAGTAACCCGCATCGGCTGTTTTCAAGGCTGTATCTGCAAGACCTTTACGAGCACCGTGAGTAGAGATAAAGTACTCAAGTACGTCTAGACCTTCCTTAAAGTTAGAAAGAATTGGGTTTTCAATAATGTTAGCACCAGAAGCACCACCCAAGTTCTTTTGAGGTTTTGCCATTAGCCCTCTCATACCACCTAACTGACGAATTTGCTCTCTAGAACCACGAGCTCCTGAGTGCATCATCATATAGATAGAGTTGAAACCTTGGTTATCTTCCTCCATTTGTTGCATTACTGTAGACGTTAACGTATTGTTCGTTTTCGTCCAAACGTCAATTACTTGATTGTAACGTTCGTTATCAGTAATAAGACCCATCATGAAGTTGTTACGGATGATATCTACTTCACCTTTTGCTTCTTCAATTAGTTTCTTTTTCTCAACTGGGATAATAATTTCATCTAATCCGAATGACAAACCACCTTTATAGGCCATTTGGAATCCTTCATGTTTGATATCATCTAAGAATTGAGCAGCACGTGCCATACCTACGATATCTACCACTTTTGCGATAATTACCTGTAGTGCTTTTTTAGAAAGAAGTTCGTCTACATAACCAACTTCTTCTGGTACGTGTTGGTTAAATAATACTCTACCAGCTACTGTCTCTACGAATTTCTCCTCAAGCTCACCAGTTTCATCATTTAACACTTTTGTTTTAACAAAGATCCACGAGTGACGAGATATTACACCTTCATTCAATGCAATAATCACTTCCTCCGAAGAATAGAAAGTCATACCTTCACCTTTCACTGTCTCAGTGTCAGTAGTACGACGTCCCTTTGTCATATAATAAAGACCCAATACCATATCCTGAGAAGGTACAGCAATAGGTTTACCATTTGCAGGGTTAAGAATGTTATGAGAAGCAAGCATTAATAATGATGCTTCCAATACAGCTTCATGCCCTAGAGGTACGTGAACGGCCATTTGGTCACCGTCAAAATCGGCGTTAAATGCAGTTGTTACCAATGGATGTAATTGGATTGCTTTTCCTTCGATTAATTTCGGTTGGAAAGCTTGAATACCCAATCTGTGAAGTGTAGGGGCACGGTTTAGTAAGATAGGATGTCCTTTCAATACATTTTCAAGGATATCCCAAACTACAGGATCTTTACGGTCAACGATCTTCTTCGCTGATTTTACCGTTTTAACGATGCCACGCTCAATCAACTTACGAATCACAAACGGCTTGAATAATTCTGCCGCCATGTTCTTAGGAAGACCACATTCGTGTAATTTTAATTCAGGACCTACAACAATAACCGAACGACCAGAATAATCGACACGCTTACCTAATAGGTTTTGACGGAAACGACCTTGCTTACCTTTCAACATATCTGAAAGAGATTTCAATGGACGGTTACCATCAGAACGCACAGCATTAACTTTACGAGAGTTATCGAATAATGAATCGACAGCTTCTTGAAGCATACGCTTCTCGTTACGTAAAATTACTTCTGGTGCTTTAATATCAATCAGACGTTTTAAACGGTTGTTACGGATGATTACTCTTCTGTACAAATCGTTAAGGTCTGATGTTGCAAAACGGCCACCATCTAGAGGTACCAATGGACGTAATTCTGGTGGAATTACAGGAACCATACGGATTACCATCCATTCAGGGCGGTTTTCAATTCTTGTTTTAGCATCACGGAATGCTTCAACTACACGAAGACGCTTTAAAGCTTCTGCCTTACGTTGTTGTGAAGTATCGTTATTTGCTTGGTCACGTAATGCCGCGGCCATATCATCCAATTGAGTACGAGCAAGCAACATTTCTAATGCTTCTGCACCCATCTTAGCGATAAACTTATCTGGATGATCGTCTTCTAATTGTCTGTTTTCGCTAGGAAGTTTATCCATGATGTCAAGATATTCGTCCTCTGTAAGGAAGTCCATCTTAGCGATGCCATCGGCCTCTTTAACACCTTCTTGGATTACGACATAGCGTTCGTAATATATGATTTGATCAAGTTTCTTTGTTGGTAAACCTAATAGGTAACCAATCTTGTTTGGTAAAGAACGGAAGTACCAAATATGAGCTACAGGCACAACCAATTGGATGTGTCCCATTCTTTCACGACGGACTTTCTTTTCTGTTACCTCTACACCACAACGGTCACAGATAATACCTTTGTAACGGATACGTTTGTATTTTCCACAGTGGCATTCCCAGTCCTTTACAGGTCCGAAAATACGCTCACAGAACAAACCTCCCATCTCCGGCTTATAAGTACGGTAGTTGATGGTTTCTGGTTGAGTCACCTCACCGTGAGAGCTTTCCAGAATAGATTCTGGAGATGCTAAACTCACTGTTACTGAAGTGAAATCGTTATTGATCTTTTTGTTTTTTCTAAACGCCATTTGCAATTTGCGGTTTTCTTGAATCTGCAAATATAATAACTATTAAACAAAAAATCTATTCTAAACAATAAGAATAATGTTATTTTTTAATTTGACTAAAATTAAAACCATAAACACCTCATTATCAACACAAATCATACAACAACTTTTTTGTAAATTAAATTTAACAAGATTATATAAACTTAAAGTTGTCAACTCCATAGATTCAATTTTCTTTATTTATAAGTACGTTGTTATCAAGCAATAACAATTTTAACATAGTACTACTTTTATGGTAAATCACATTTTTTTATCAAAAAAAAGCTAGTTTGACTTATATTTGATAGGTAAGGTGATTTTTTAAGCATACACCATCAATCTTAATCTGATAAAAATGAAAAAACTAAATCTTCTATTTTGTATCCTACTCTTCTCTTTATCATCATTTGGGCAAGGTTTAAAATCTATTCCCGGAAATTTTTATTTTGATATTGGATTATCTACATGGCAAGATGATAAGGGTGCAGAACTAGAAGCTCAATCAAGGTCTATTTCTATTGCTTATATGTATGAATTGTCTTTATCTACAAGTGGGCAATTTACTTTCAACCCAGGTATTGGGTATACAGCTGACAATTGGTTTTTTGATAAAGGAATGACTGTCGAAAAAAATCAAAATTCTGCTAGTATGATTAATGCTGGTTTGGTAAACCCATCAGCAAACTCTATTATAAAAAGTAAAATTGTAGGTAGTTATTTAGATATACCTTTAGAATTTAGGTTTAGAAGTCATCCTGGAAGACGTGCTTTTCGCGTAGCTGTAGGTGCTAAACTTTCTGTGCTAATTGATAGTCACACTAAAATAAAATATGAGAATTCATATGATGATATTCGTATATCTAAAGACCGTGGAGATTTTTATATGAACCGGTTTAAAGGTGGATTAATAGGCAGAGTTGGTTATGGATGGATTAACTTCTTCTGTTACTATGGATTAACTGAAACTTTTACTGAAGGAAAATTATATGAAGCTGATGGAGTGACACAATTCCAAGGAAATAGTAAGCCAATTACAATTGGCATTACATTATCTAATTTTTAATGATAATTCTTTTGTCTAGTCCGTCCATAGCATTACAGATTTAGACTACTATATATTGATAGCATCGGGTGTAGGCTCGGTGCTATTTTTACCCATAAATTCAACATAATTTCATTCTCTCCTATAAAAAGCCTTACTTGAACTAAATATCAAACACTCACTTTCATGAATAAGGTTATTCTTTATTATCTACTCATTTTTGTTGCAATCTTTTTTAGCTGTAACCCTGCTCCTTCTCAACAAAAATTTTCTAATCATTTAATAAATGAAAGTAGCCCATATTTAAAACAACACGCTCATAACCCTGTCAATTGGTATCCTTGGGGCGAGGAAGCTTTAAAAAGAGCAAAAGAAGAAAACAAACCTATTTTGGTAAGTATTGGTTATTCATCTTGCCATTGGTGTCATGTTATGGAGCATGAATCTTTTGAAGATACTGCTGTAGCTAGAGTAATGAATGAAAATTTTATTTCTATTAAGATTGATAGAGAAGAACGCCCTGATATAGATCAAGTTTACATGGATGCCATTCATGCAATGGGACAACAAGGTGGTTGGCCACTTAACGTTTTTCTAACACCTGATAAAGAACCTTTTTATGGAGGAACTTATTTTCCAAAAGAGCAATGGACAGATCTTTTAACTCAGGTTTCTAATGCATACAAACTTCAACCTAATAAAATAAAAAATTCTGCAACTGCACTAAAAGAACATATTGCAAAAAGTGAATTAGAACGTTACGACTTAGGGAAAGAGAACAATCAGTTTCCTCTTAAAAAATTAGAGAAAGCATATAAAGAATTATCCAAAGGATTTGATTATAAAAATGGTGGTTTTAATAAATCTCCAAAATTTCCAATGCCTAAACTCTATGAATTCCTCTTACAGTATAGCCATATTACTAATGACAAAGCAGCGCTAGATCACACTTTATTTACACTCGATAAAATTAAGAATGGAGGTATTTATGATCAAATTGGTGGTGGATTTTCAAGATATTCTGTTGATGAGAAATGGTTTGCACCTCATTTTGAAAAAATGCTCTACGATAACGGACAATTATTAAGCTTATATGCAAATGCATACCGTATCTCAAAAAACAATGCCTACAAAAAAGTAATAAGTGAAACTATTCAATTTCTAAAAAGAGAAATGCTACATAAAAATGGAGGGTTTTATGCTGCTTTAGATGCCGATAGTGAAGAGAAAGAAGGTAAGTTTTATGTCTGGACTTATCAAGAACTTCAGAAGTATATTCCAGAAGATCAATTTCCTCTATTTACAGCATATTATAATATTGAAAAAAAGGGTAATTGGGAACACGGTAATAATATTCTTTATAAAAAAGTAAATGATAATACATTTGTAAAAACTCATTCTCTTGAAAGTAAAGACTTTGAAAAATTAACCATTCAATGGAAAAAGATTTTACTTAAAAACAGAGAAAAAAGAATTAGACCAGGTTTAGATAACAAAATAATTTCGGGTTGGAACGGTTTAGCCTTAAAAGGTATTTGCGATGCGTATTCAGCAACAAATGAAAAAGAATTTCTAGAATTAGCACTTACAAATGCTACTTTCATTAAAGAAAAAATGATTCTAAAAGATGATCAGCTTCTGAGAACGTATGATACAACTAAGAAAATTAATGGTTATCTTGAAGATTATGCCGCTGTAATTGATGGGTTTATCAGTTTATATCAAATAACCTTTGATGAAAAATGGCTAACTACTGCTATTGGGTTAACTGAATATGCATATTCTCATTTTTATGATGAAAAAGAGAATATGTTCTTTTATACCGATAACTCAAGTGAAAAATTAATAGCTAAAAAGAAAGAACTTTTTGACAATGTAATTCCTTCTTCCAATAGTATGATGGCTACAAATTTATTTATTTTAGGTCATATATTGGGAGATGAAAAATATATTGAACGTTCAGATCAGATGCTTGCAATAATGAACGATCTTATGATGAAAAATATTCAATTTTCTTCTTATTGGGCATCACTCTATATTTCTCATATTAAACCAACTGTAGAAATTGCAATAGTAGGAAAACAAAGTTTAAATTACGCTCAAGAAATTGCATCAAATTATTATCCTAATAAAGTTATCCTCGGAACAAAAAACCATAGCGATTTAGCTCTTTTAAAAGAACGATCTGCTATAAATGGAAAAACTACTTTGTATGTTTGCAGAAATAAGACCTGTAATTTGCCTGTTTTTGAAATAGACAAAGCATGGAAAGAAATAATTGAGTAAATTCCGAAAACATTCCTTGTTCCATACTATACTTTAAGTTATACCTTGACTTTTTATGAGTTCAAAAGAATTAATTATAAGAACCAATGCAATAGAAGATTTAGGCCCTGCCGCTCAAAAAGTAATCGATTTTACTAAAGGAGGACCTACAGTTTGGTTATTTCATGGTGAAATGGGGGCTGGCAAAACTACTTTTATAAAAGAAATTTGTGCTGCTTTAGGTGTAATTGATCACGTAAACAGTCCCACTTTTGCATTAGTCAATGAATATATGACCGATACTGCCGATACTATTTATCATTTTGACATGTACCGTATTAAAGACGATACAGAAGCTTATGATATTGGTTTCGAAGAATATTTATACAGTAATAATTTATGTTTAATTGAATGGCCTTCTATGGTCGATAGATTATTACCTGATGAATGTGTAGATATTGATATCAAAACACTAGATGAAAACTCTAGAGAAATTACTATTAGATACGTTTAACTGACTTTATTCTAATTAAAAATGGGCAAACAACGCGACGGCTTTGAAAAAGCCACAGAAAGTTATTTTCAGTTCCATCCTCAAGAAGTAATGGAAGGTCCCGTTAATAAAAAAGGTAATCCTATAAAAATAGGAATCCCTAAAGAACTTAACCCCGACGAGAAACGCTGTGCCTTACGCCCAGGTGCTGTTTCATTATTAGTCAACAATGGTTGCGAAGTTTTTGTAGAAACAAATACGGGTCGTCATATTAATCATTCTGATACAGAATATGCCGATGCAGGTGCTACTATAGTCTATTCGCATAAAGAGGCTATGGAAGCTGATATTGTATTAAAAATTTCGGCCCCTACAATAGAAGAAATTTCCTATATGAAACAGAATAAAGCAATTATTTCTGCTATTCATATGAGAGAATTAAAACGAGATGTTCTTGATACAATTAACAAAAAGAAAATTACAGCTTTAGGCTTCGAACTTATTGAAGATAATGTGGGTGGTTTACCTTTAGTTAGAGCAATGAGCGAAATTGCAGGTAGTACTGTAATGCTTATTGCTGCAGAATATCTTAGTAGTTATAATGGTGGTAAAGGTATTATTTTAGGAGGAATTACAGGAGTACCTCCTTCCAAAGTAGTTATTTTAGGTGCAGGAACTGTTGCAGAATACGCGGCAAGAACTGCTATTGGTATGGGTGCAGAAGTTAAAGTATTTGACAATGCAATCTACAAACTACGCAGACTCAAAAAAGAGTTAGGTTTACCACACTTATTTACTTCTGCTTTTGATAGTACTTCTTTAACTGAAGCTTTAAGTAGAGCAGATATTGCTATTGGTGCTGTACATACACATGGAACCAGAACACCATCTATTGTTACAGAAGAAATGGTAGCGGTAATGAGAGAGAATTCTATTATAATTGATGTGTGTATAGATCAGGGTGGTTGTTTTGAAACCTCCGAACCTACAAACCACAGACACCCTGTATATAAAAAACATGGTGTTATACATTATTGTGTTCCGAATGTAGCCTCTAGAGTATCTAGAACAGCTACAGCAGCTATAAGTAACATCTTCACTACTATTCTTAATAAATTAATTGATGAAGGTAGTGTTGATACAATGATGCGTAGACACCCTTGGTTTACAAAAGGAGTATATGCTTATAGAGGTAATATTACCAACCAAGCCCTAGCAGAAAAATTTGATTTACCGCTCAAAAATTTAGATTTAATTTTAGCAGCAGGCATATAAAAAAAGCTCACTTGATATTAAATTCAAGTGAGCTTTTTTATTTATAATGGGCATTCCATTCTTACAAACAGAATCCCTTTCCGAACAAAAGAAGAATCTGTCTGATGTAAGCCTTCCCGTTCGTAAAGAACAGTTGCAGTAGCTCTAGCATTACACCATAATAACGATGCTCCTCTTTCTTTGGCTACTTTTATAACTTCCTTCAATAAAATTGATCCATACCCTTTTCCTTGCTCAGATTTTACAGTTGCGAACTTTCTAAACTGAACATTCTTATCAGCATCCATAAATAATGAAATCACGGATGTTAATTGCTCTCCTATAAACAATCCTAGATGTTGTCCTTTATCATCATCAGGAATCTTAACATAAGAAAGTGGTTCGTTTGGCCACATTACTTTATGTCGGATAGCCCAAGTTTGGGCAGCTGTAATTTCTTTAATTTCTAATTCCATACTTATAAAAAAAGCGACCCTAGAGCCGCTTATATATCTTCTGCTCTATATTTCACTAAAAAGCGACTTCAATTCTAAATACCCAAGGTGAACTGTAATAAGAGGTTTGTTCATCATAAGAAACATCATACAAAGCAATAAAATTAATACCACCTTTTTTTCCTATTCCTTGCGAGACTCCCCCACCAATTAAGAATTGATCTCTCCATTGAGAACCGCTCACTTTTTCACCGCTAATATTATCACGGTATTCATAATTATTACTAAACCCATAATACTCTGCTTGAGGAAATACTCTTAAACCATCTCTTACTTCAATCATGTATCTAGCAAACGGACGAATACCGTAGTTGTTTTCTTTATAGTCAACATCTTTACGTTCAAAATACTCATAAACCAAACCTACACCAACTTGTAAATTTGGTGTAATCATGTACCCTGCCATTGGCTGTACAACAATTTGAGTATAATAACTAGAAAACCCAAACCCTAAACCTCCACCAAAGAAAATCTTATCTTTAAGTGGTTTATCAGAATGTTTTTGGTCTTTTAATGCATCTACTTCTTGATTTGTAGGACGCTTATATTGTTCCTGTTGAGTAGATTGTTGTGTTTTTGTACTATCTTCAACATAATTATAGACTTGTGCTGTAACTGTTTGAGATAAAAAAAGACTTAGTAGTAAGATAAAAGTCGAGGTAATATTTTTCATGTCTAGAATTTCTAATTTTATTCAAATTAATTAAAAAATTATCCAATATCACACGATTAAGCAAACAATCTACATAAAATGGTGAAACCTACCCTACATTATACCGAGGATCCTTCTTATAAAACACTGAAAAGAATAAGTTCTTTAATGGATGAGGCTGTACGAATACCTGGTACAAAACTTTCTTTTGGGCTCGATCCTATTATTGGCATTATACCGGGAGTTGGTGATACACTTTCGATTATTATTTCTGGTATTTCATTATATACAGTTGCTAGAAATGGTATCCCTGCCCGTTTAATTATGGCCATGACTTTCAATTTAATCATTGACTACTTAGTCGGTTTAATTCCAGGTGTAGGAGATTTTATAGATTTCTTTTATAAGGCAAATAGAAACAATACGCAGTTATTAATCAAATACTACGAAAAGAACCCCGAAGCAATTAATAATGTACAGAAAAGCTCAACAGGTTTAATCATTTTTGCTTCTCTTATGTTTTTAATAATTCTTGGTGTTGTTGGCGTCTGTTTTTATTTTATAAAACTAGCCATTGTTCAGACTTTCAACCTTCAATAATTATAATCCCAACAAATATTCTACAAGCACATAGACATTCGTATACGGTTCTCTTTCATGAAATTTTAGATGAGAGTGAACACCGTTTATATAAACTTGCTCTAGTTTTTTAGCTCGTTCTATTGCTACAGGTGTTTCTTCTTTAAGGTTCTGATAATTCTTTCCATTTTTATGATAGCGCACCACGTAATTTTGTTGAATATGTTTAATAAGGTTGCCACACTTTAAAAAATGTCGGTTCATGTCTAAATCCTCAAAATGAAGTAAAAACCATAGCTCAAAGCAAATATTTGATATAATAATCTGAATGTCATTTTCATTGGCCATTTCTATTACATCTTCTATGTATTTGTGAAAGTCCCTATCAAACACTAACCAAATAGTTTCATAAGGATTACCTTTAAGTATTGCTTTTTTCTTTTTCAAAATCGCTTCTTTCACTAAGCCAAGTGGACTATGACTTTTAGGCTGATACACTTCTACGTCAACGGCCGTTAAGATTCTTCTTTTTTGTGCATCATGCTTTAAACTATTAAAGTAGTTCGGTTCTGTTTTCGCTCCTTCACATAAGATAAGTACACGTTGTCGGAGCGATCTATTTTTATCTCTTCTCCTATTCCTCATCTTCTAAATTTGTTTTAAAATCAAATTCTAACCCCATTTGATTAATAGCCGGAGTTCCTCCAAATTTCCCTGTTAAATACCATTCCTCTAAAGGAACTTCTTTCTTTAAATGAGGAATATCCGATACAGAAGAAATTTCTGTAATTCCATCTTCTGTTCGTTCTGATATAAATACCTGATCAAACCTAAAAAGATCATCATTTAATAAAGAAGCATCATGTGTAGAAAATATTAATTGAGCCCTTTTGGGGTTTGTTGCAGGGTTATGAAATAATTTAATTAAAGCTCTTGTTAAATGAGGGTGCATACTTTGATCTAGCTCATCAATGACCAAAGTATCTCCAGCTTCCAAAACTCGTAAGATTAAACCACCTAAAGCCACTAATTTTCTAGTACCAATTGATTCTTCTTTTAAATCAAATGCTATTTTATCTTCTAAATTTTCTTCTGAACTATGAATCGTTTTTAATTTAAACCTACGTCGTCCTTCAAAAAGCCCCATTAATTCACTATCCTCTTGCACAACTTCAATTCCTTTTACACCCGTATCAGAATGATTAACCAAACGAGATAAGTTTCTTAGAAATCGGCCAGATTCATCGCTTACAATGTGTTTTGCTATACCTTGAAGTAAAGTATCATCATAAACAGATTTATATAGAATATATGCTCTAAGATGGTTTTTAAAGAATGACCAAGGAGCCATTAACTGATTTAACCCTAATTGTGCCCCCTTAGTAAGTAACAACTGATAAGGCAGAATATGTTTGGCAATACTTTGCTTATCTCCTTTTAACTTCTGCCCAAAAACAATAAACTCACCTTGGTTACGCTCAAATAGTTTTACTTTTCTTGCTTTCGGGTAAGAATAAAGAGCTTCGTGGGTAACTTGATCAATATCTCTAGACATTTCATATTCGTACTGAACGCCATCACCAGCAATAAAACGAATATAAAAATCTGTTGGTAATTCTCTAGATAATCGATCTAACCGAAAAGGTACATATGCTTTTGCTCCTTCACCAATAACCGTATCTCCTCCTTCCTGCACCATTACCGCTAATGCTTCTAACGCTCTTAATAAATTACTTTTACCAGATGCGTTAGCACCAAAAACTACTGCAGAAGCTAATGTTTCTGTGTTCTTGTAATTCTTATGGGTTAACAATCTATTTTCAGGTACTACTTTTCTAATTCTACTGGAGGGTAACAGGGATAATACCTGCTCATTTTTTATTGACCTGAAATTGGAAACAGAAAATTCTATCAACATTTCTTTTAGGGTTAATCTTTGTTCTTGTTCCCTAAAATACACAAAAAAAATAAGGTATGAACCATTCAAATTGAAGATTCACACCTTATTAAAGGAGTATTTAAACTACTTATTAAATCATTTCGCCTAATAATGTTCCACCTGTACAATCGTGAACTTTTACATCTACATATTGTCCTAGTTTAGCATCACCTTTAGGGAAAACTATAATTTTATTTGCAGAGTTCTTTCCTTGGAAATGCTCTTTACTACGCTTTGAGTAACCATCAATCAATACTTTCTGTACCTGACCAATATTTAATTTGTTACGCTCTGTAGCATGCTTTCTTTGTAAATCTACAATTTCTTGTAATCTACGTTTCTTCACTTCCAAAGGAATATCATCTTCAAATTTCTTTTCGGCTAATGTTCCTGGGCGTTCAGAATAATAGAACATGTAGCTGTAATCAAATTTTACATATTCCATTAAAGAAAGTGTATCTCTATGCTCTTCTTCTGTTTCAGTACAAAAACCTGAAATCATATCAGAAGAAACGCCACAATCATCACCTAAAATTTCACGAATTGCATCAATTCTATTGATGTACCATTCACGGTCATAAGTACGGTTCATAATGTCCAATACTCTAGAGTTACCCGATTGTACTGGCAAGTGAATGTAGTTACAAATATTTTCGTGATCACGGATTGCGTACAATACATCATCCGTAATATCTTTTGGATGAGATGTAGAGAAACGAATACGTAATTCTGGAGAAACTTCAGCAACCATTGTTAGTAATTTTGCAAAGCTAAAAACTTCAACATCATCACCCACACGTTCTTTCTTTTCTAATTTGGCTTTATTGTTTTCTTCATCAGACCATTTGTAAGAATCTACATTTTGTCCTAATAAAGTAACTTCTCTATAACCTTGCTCAAAAAGCTCTTTTGCTTCTTTTACTATAGAATGAGGATCACGGCTTCTTTCTCTACCTCTTGTAAAAGGTACCACACAGAAAGAACACATATTATCACAACCCCTCATAATAGAGATCATTGCAGAAATACCGTTAGAATTCAATCTTACAGGAGCAATATCAGCGTACGTTTCATCTCTTGATAAAAATACGTTAATCCCTTTATCGCCGCCATCTACATCACCAACTAGTTTTGGAAGGTCACGGTAAGAATCTGGACCAGCCACGATATCTACCATTTTCTCTTCTTCCAGCAATTGTGTTTTTAAACGTTCAGCCATACAACCTAACACACCGATTATCATTCCCGGACGTGTTTTTTTAATACGGTTAAATACGGTTAGACGCTGACGTACATTTAATTCTGCTTTCTCACGAATAGAACATGTATTTAAAAATACAAGATCTGCTTCATCCATGTTCGAGGTAGTACCAAAGTTATTTTCTTTCATAACCGAGGCTACAATCTCCGAATCAGAGAAATTCATTTGGCAACCATAACTTTCTATATAAAGTTTTCGCTGACCATTCTTTGCTGTATCTTCAGTGACACGTATATCACACGATTCAGCTGCTTTTTTATCGTTATCAACGATTTCAATGTCTTTAATCAGACCGCTCATTACTTTGGATTTTAAGACAGAAGGTTGAGGATTTTCAGTCCTCCTAGTTCTGAGCTTATACAACTTAATTAACTTAAATTCGAATATCACAAAAGTGAATTCCAAAGACAAAGCTAACACAAGGAAACACACTTATCAATTTTGTTTACAATTGATTGATCTTCATATAGATTACACACCTAAAATTTAAGAAAGTAATTGTTTCAGCAACAAGGGTATTTTTTGATAACAAGTTTTAATTTTTCGTTAAAATAACATTTTTACAAGTTGTATTAGTTAATATTATACAACAAGATTGTTGTTAGTTATACAATTTTAGATATTGTAAACTGAATCTAAATAAACAAACAATAGCAAGTGTTGGCCCTACATAAATCCTCGATATTCATAATATTATTGTGCTTAGTTATCACGACTAAATCAAATGCACAACTCCACAGAATGAACCTTCATGCTTGGGCTACAAGTGATGCTCCAAAAATTGATGGCATTCTAGATGATGGAGTATGGATGGATCCTATCAATGTAACAAATTTAACTGCTAGTGTAAGTGATAGACTACTTAATGGAGATGATCCAAGCAAGTATATTTACGAAGGATTTTTTACTCAAAACTGGCCAAATAATAACGAGAAATCAAACCAAAAAACAAAAGTTCAAGTAGCTTACGATGATTACGCAATTTACGTAAGTGCTCAACTGTATGATACTGCCCCAGACTCTATTCGCACCAATATGGGAGCTAGAGATTCTGGAGGAAATGGTGCAGATGTTTTTGTGGTTTCTTTTGATACATATAATAAACAACAAGACTGTTTTGAATTTGTTGTAAGTGCTTCTGGTGTGCAAAGTGATAGAATGAGAGGGACATCTGGTTGGGATGGCAACTGGAATGAAGTATGGAGCAGTGCTGTTAAAGTAAATGAAGAAGGCTGGGCTGTAGAAATGGCTATTCCTTACCGTGCTTTACGTATGCCTGATGCTAAAGAACAAGTTTGGGGTATAAACTTCGGACGTGTAATTCAGAGAAAAGGAGAAACCTCTTATTGGAATAATATTGATGCAAATAAATCTGGCTATGTTAACCAATTCGGCTCATTAAGGGGGTTATATGATATAAAACCACCATTACGTTTATCTTTATCTCCTTACATAAGTAATGTAGCTGTTGGCAAACAAGGTTCGAATAAAATTGCGAATACATTTTCTGGTGGCGCAGACCTTAAATTAGGTTTAGGACAAAGTTTTACTTTAGACGTTAGTTTAGTTCCCGATTTTTCTCAAGTACAAGCAGATAATGAGGTTCTAAATCTCTCTGCCTACGAGGTACAGTATGGGGAATTTAGAGATTTCTTTACACAAGGAACTACAATTTTTAATAAATGGGGTCAATTCTATTCACGCCGTATCGGACAAAATCATATTGCTCCAAGTGATGATTTATTAGAAGAACATGAAGAGTATAAATTTAAACCTACTGACGCCCCTCTTATCAACTCAATTAAGTTAACAGGAAGAACAGAAAAAGGATTAGGTATTGGTATCTTAAACTCTATCACTAATGAGTCTTTTGGTATAATAGAAGATACGCTTACAGGAGAAAGACGAGATGTTAAAGCAGACCCGCTTACCAATTTCAATATTATATCTATTGAGCAAAACTTAGCCAACAATTCTAAGATTGGTTTTATGAATAGTAATGTATATAGAGGTCAAGGGTATAAAAATTCTAATGTTACTTCTGGAGATTTTAGCCTGTACGATCGTACAAATACTTATAGAATACGTGGTTTTGGAGGCTTAAGTCAGGAGTTTAAACCATTACTTGACAATACTGCCGAAGATGAAGAATTAAAAGTTCTTGGTTATAGATATGACATTGGAGGAGGGAAAGTAAGTGGTAAATGGAGATATTGGGCATCTACTAATGTAGAATCTGATAAATACAACCCTAATGATATGGGTTTTAATGGTTCTAACAATGCAATAAATATTAGAACAAACGCTTCTTACAATATCTATCAAGCAAAAGGAATATATCAAAGATATTGGGCAAGAGTAGGCTACGACGAAAACTGGCTTTACAATCCAAGATCATTTATGTCTAGAAGAGTTTGGGCCGATGGCGATATGCTTTTCAAAAATTTCTGGAGTGTTTACATGAATGTGGCAACAACTCCTCAAGTAAGTTATGATTACTTTGGACCAAGAGAAGAAGGTTATAGATTTAAACAATTACCTTCTCAGGATGGTGGTATTACCATTAATTCTGATGGAAGAAAGAAATATTCTATGAGTTTTAGAACAAGTTTCTGGCAACGCCCAGAATTTGATCAATTTGATGAGTTCTACAGATACGGTCAAACATATAGAATGACAGATAAATTTGAGTTAAATCACACCATTTCGTGGAATAATCAGAAAAATGAAAAAGGCTACGTAACCACAATAAAAGATAGCAACGATGAAGTTGAAGATGTTATTTATGGTAATAGAGGAGTTACCACTTTAGAAAATAACTTCTGGACTCAATATACCTTCACTAATAAAATGTTTTTAAAACTACGTTTAAGACATTATTGGAGACAAGTAAACTATACTGATTTCTTTGACCTTACTAAAGATGGTGATCTGCTTTCTTCTAATTATTCTGATATTAATGATGAAGGAGAAAAAGAACACGATACTAATTATAATACATTCAATATGGAAGTATCTTATAGTTGGGAATTTTTACCAGGAAGTTTTTTTACAGCATTATGGAGAAATCAACTAGGTTCTTCATCGCATAATTCTCATTACACATTTAATAATAATATGAACGAAATGTGGAAAGAAGCACAAGTAAATACTTTGTCTCTTAGAGTAATGTACTTCCTAGATTATCAACAAGTAAAAAAGGGCTTTTCTAGAATGTAATTAGAAAGAGCACAAAAAATCATAAATCGAAGAAGGTAAAATATACATTACCTTCTTTTTTTATGTCCAAATTGTTCTTTTTAATCATATTATCTATTTTTTCCCATTTAAGGGAACGTATGTTACTTTTCAAATTCAAAATAATCTATAAATTAGGCTTCGCAAAAATGCATATTAAAAATAGTGCGAAATCTTAATTTCAAATCACATAACTAAAGAAGTCACTTTTTAAGCGGCTCCATGTTTTATATAACGAACAAATGACTGAAATCTCTAGCGTTGCCTCTGAGGTAAGAAAGCGTTCAAAAAAATTACTTAAATTATTAGGAGAAGATCTTCACGAAAAAGAAGATGTTTTATCGTTAGCATTACTAAGTGCTATTGCTGGTGAAAGTATCTTTATGCTAGGACCTCCGGGTGTTGGTAAAAGTATGATTGCCCGCCGATTAAAATATGCTTTTAAAGGTGGTGACTCTTTTGAATATTTAATGAATAGATTTAGTACACCAGATGAAATATTTGGACCTATATCTATTTCAAAATTAAGTAAAGAAGATAAATACGAACGCCTTACTGATAATTATCTTCCTGGATCTTCGGTTGTATTTCTTGATGAAATATGGAAAGCTGGCCCATCCATTCAAAATGCTCTTTTAACCGTTCTGAATGAAAAAGTATTTAGAAATGGTGATCAAGAGATTGAAGTTAAAGTACATGCATTATTATCTGCATCTAACGAACTTCCTGCTAAAGGAGAAGGACTAGAAGCAATTTGGGATAGATTCTTAGTAAGAGTTTTTGTTGACAGAATTATTGATGAGCAAAAATTCTTTGACATGATTACATCTTCTAAACTTACTAACCCTGTTGTAAGCGAAGATGTCAAATTTGATGAAGAGGAAGTAGATGAGTGGAGTTCTGTTATTGATCAAGTCAAAATTCCTCAAGAAGTATTGAGTGTAATTTCTATTGTTAGAAAATATATTGAGCGTTATAACCAATCTACAGGCACTGAAGTAGAAAAAAATATCTATATATCGGATCGTCGTTGGCATAAAATTGTTCGTTTGTTAAGAACATCAGCATTTATGAACGGGCGTACTAAAGTAGACCTATCAGATTGCTTTCTTATCTCTAACTGTATCTGGAATTCTCCAGATCAAATAGATATGGTAAGACAGTGGGTTACGCGTTCTATCCAAAAATACGGATGGAGTGCAAAATATAGTATGGATACTGTAAAATCTCAGTTAGACAATTATGCTCAAATTGTTGAAGAGAAAACAAAAGTAGAAAAAGAATTACTTGTAGAAGCTCCTCATTTAATAGATGGAGAATACTACCAAATTGATGGTTTTTCTAGTCTTAATAACCGTATCCTTGCTGATGATTTTGAAATGCTTGGACGCGGTGCTTCTGATGTTATGTTATACACGTCTACAGGAAGAACAGAACCTTTTACTGTAGGTAGAATATCTGATACGGAAATTGAGGTACGCTTAGACTTTGAATACCATAAGTACAAATTAAAATCTACGAAAGAACAAAAAGTAGGTAAAGTATCTATTCAAGTTACTGATGATATCAAAATGCACTTAAATAGAGATGCAGATCAGTTATTAACTTACTTAGATAAAATCTCTCACGAAATTGAAGAGATGAGACATAGTAGAGAAGAAGGTGTTGGTAAAAATATATTCTTATCAGAAAACTGGAGATCTTTAATTGATGAAAGTTTAAATGATCTATGGAAACAGGTACTGAATTATAAACTTCAGACAGAAAAATTAAAACGTAGTTATGGCGGATAAGACATCTTTTGATGAAATTGAGAAATTTCAGATGTTTTCTTCTTTAGGTGATGCTGAAGATAGAGATATCTTAGGTTCATACCTTACTGAAGTAGCAAAAGGGCATTCATTGAAATTTAAGAATTCGGATTTCTCTGACACTGCTCTTGGCTACAAACACATCATTGATGATATCTTAGACACTCCAGGATTACAAGATTCTTTAAAAAGACATATTTCTTTAAGGGAACATGTTGTAAAAGAGTTAGTAACTCATATTGTTGAAATATCAGAAACTACCTCTTCTCCTCCACCCGCTCAGCGCCAAAAGAAACGGTTTACTTTACCTTTTGGAATGCGAACAGGAAATTCTAATGGTGACAAAGGGAAATCATCTAAAAGTACCTTTTCTAAAATTGTGGAAAGTGTACGAAAGATGTTGGGAGGGAAAATGCAAAAGCGCCAAGACGATTTGCGTAAGAAACTTAGTGAAAATGCATCTAAATTCGATAAGTCTCAGCAATTGATTAGCCAACTAATGGATCATCTTGGTTTAGGCTTTGAAAAAGCAAAAGGTAAATGGCAAAGTACAGGCTTTGAAGTATTATCAAGGTATGATCGTTTACTTGAGGACGAAGAAATGCTAAAAGAACTTGTTGATCTTTTGGGTAGATATGCAAGTGCTGAATTAGAAGAAGAAAGAGAACAATTAGAAGAGATATCTATTCAACCATTTAGAAGAAACTTTACACACGGTAAAGAATCATTAATTGGTGTTCACGAAAGTGACGATCTGTCTCAAATTCTACCAGCTGAAGCTGCATTATTAGGAAATGAGAAAACAGAATTTATTTTCTATAAAAAGTTTGTAGAACATAAACTTCAAACATTTGAACTAAAAGCTGAAGATACTCCCCCTAAAATTAATGAAGGTACTCAAACACAAAAGACAAGTACCAAAGAAGATGTAATGGGACCAGTTATCTTATGTGTTGATACAAGTGCATCTATGTTAGGTAAGCCTGAGCAAATTTCTAAAACACTTTGCTTTGCAATAATGAAGATGGCGTTAGAAAATAAAAGAGCTTGTGTTCTCTTTTCTTTCGGTGCTTCTGAACAAGAGATTAGAAAAATTGATTTAAGTAATTTACAAGATGGTTTAGAGCCTCTAATTCAATTTCTATCTATGTCTTTTAGTGCAGGAACAAATGCTGGACCTGCTTTACATAAAGCAATTGATGAAATGCAGGCTGAAGCTTATAAAAAATCTGACCTCATTTTAATTACTGATGGTAAAATTCCTGAGTTTGAAACAAGTGTTCTACATAAACTAAGGAAAGCCCAATCTAAGGATAGCCGCTTTTTTGCAGTAACTTTTGGTGCAGAAAATGCTCCAGAGTTAAAACCTTTTGATATAGTTTGGAAATACCGAGCCAGTAGAAAAGATAGTTTGCTTGAGTTTGCGAAGAAAATCAAAAAATTAAAGCGAAAAAAATAATAAATTAAAGATCAAGTAACTAATGAAGTAGTATTCATTTAATTACTTGATCTTTTTAATTTTAGTCATTTTGAACCTAATTTCATCCTAAAGTAAAACTTACCCCTTTACTCTATTAATTACCCTATTTTAAAATACTTTACTTACAACTTACATTTATGATTTTTTACAGATTGTCTTTACTCTCACTTCTGTGTTTAGGTATTACTGTGTCTTCTACTTATTCTTTAGCATCGACAAACAATAAAACTCCAAAAGAAAATACGGAGAAATGATTGATGTCACAAAAAGATTACTTATCACAATATGGTTACTTTGCCGTAATCTCAATGCATAAGTATAACATCCCTGCAAGTATAATAATTGCACAAGGAATGCTCGAATCGGCTTATGGAAATAGTCCTTTTTCTAGAGTGTCCAATAATCATTTTGGAATTAAATGTGGAGAACAATGGAATGGAAATTCCATTACTCATCATGATGATTCACCAGAAGAATGTTTCCGTTCATACGCATCGGTACACGCTTCTTTTGATGACCATGGAAAGTTTCTAAAATCGAAAGTATGGTACAATAGTCTATTTAGATTAGACCGTACAGATTATAAAAGTTGGGCACATGGGTTACAACAAGCAGGATATGCTACAGATCCAATGTACGCAGAGAAATTAATTGATATTATAGAAAGGTATAATCTCAGTCAATTAGATGAGATGATACTAATTTAATAGTTACTTTTTTTCTGAAAGATCTTGATGTGTTGGGGTATTTTTAACCATATCAACAAGTTTATATAAAGAAGCCTTCATCTTTCTTTCTAAGAATGGATAAGGCTCTTTTTTTCTAGAAACATATACAAAAGAGATGGCTTCTATCACTTGTTGTTGTGAAGAATCTTCTTTAGGCTGTAAGATGGTTTTATTTAAACGATAAGCTTCTTTAATTTGCCTTTTTATCCTGTTACGGTCTGTGGCATTTTTAAAGCTTCGTTTAGAAACAGAAATTAAAACTTTAGGAGGGATATGGATTTTAGATACATCTGATGATAATGTATAATACACCTTATACGGAAAAGAAAAGACAGACTGTCCTGATTTGAACATCTGCTCTATTGTACTTTTACTCTTTAGATGTTCACACTTTGGGAAAGTGGGACGATCATACGTAGGTAAAGGTGAATGCTCCATAAGAATTACTATGTGATTAAACACATTGTTTTGATAGGTCTATAAACAAAAAAGTGAAGGTTCGTCGTACTTGCTGCCGCCGAACCTTCAGCTTTTGACCTATGCGCGGGCTTCCGCGAGGTGCAAATGCACCTCACAGAGACGCATGGATAAAAGCTGCTTACGTAAAATCAATTACGCGTTAGCGGCAGCTTTTTGTTTTTTTGCAACAAGGCGTTCAGCTTTTTGAACTTGACCTTTGTTGTAATTTAATTTCTCTTGTTTAGACAAGATTTTTTTTGCGACACGAGTTTTCATCACATTAAATTTTTAGTGTTCTGAAACACACTCTACTTTAGAGTGCTATCTACGCCTTATGTTTTCTTGAATCAGAAACTGTAAGGCTTTTTCTTCCTTTTTTTCTTCTTGCTGCAAGAACGTTACGTCCGTTTGCTGAAAGCATTCTTTGACGGAAACCATGCTTGTTTCTTCTCTTGCGGCTTGAAGGTTGAAATGTTCTTTTCATCGTACTATGTAAGATTAGAATTTTTCGGCTTGCAAAAGTAATCATACTTAAGCAAAATGGCAAACCGAATTCACTGCATTATTCACTTTTTTCAGTTAAACAGCTTGATTTTCAGTAGTATTAACAAAAACAGCAACTAATAAAGTTCATTAATAGGCTGATAATGTCTGTTTTACATAAAAATCAATTTAATACCATTAACATCATTAAATAGATAAATCTATAACCCAACTATATTAAATAGTAGAATTAAACATAAATCCGATTTTTCATCGAGGGGCAAAGATACTACTTTATATATTCTTATCGTAATATGATTATAAAAAACATCCTTTTAATGTCTTTATATTCACTTTTAATCACTATTCTTAACAGAATTATATTATCTATATTGAAAAAAACTACTCACTAGCAGTTCTTTACACTACATTTAAACAACTGACTACCCGTGTATTAATCATTTACTTTTAAACAACACTTTAATTCCCATCAGTAAAAAGATAATACCAGAACATTTATTTAAATAAGTATTAAACTTTTTATTTCTTCTGAGTTTTTCTGAAAAAAGAGTTGAAAAATAAGTAATTATCAAGAACCATATCACTCCTAAGAATGCATATATACTACCCAACACAAGAAAAGGAAACGCATTACCTATTGCTTCTTCTTTTATAAACTGAGGAAAAAATGATAAGAAGAACAGTGCTACTTTAGGGTTTAATACATTTGTTATTACCCCAGATAAGAAATGCTCTTTATTAGATTTTTGACCTTTATTGTCATCAAATTTCACATTTAATTCTTCTTTACTCAAAAGGCTTGTTATGCCAAGGTAAAATAAGTATGCTGCTCCGCAATATTTAAGTATTAGAAAAGCAATGGCAGATTGAGCTACAATAAGTGATAAGCCCATAGCTGCAAAGAACGTATGCACTATCACGCCTACGTTTATTCCTAAAGTTGAATATACTCCTACTGTTTTGCCTTCGCTAATGGCTTTGTTTAAAACAAAAATAGTATCAATACCAGGTGTCATTACAAAAATTAACGCCGTAATAACAAATACATCTAAGTGAATAATATCTTGCATGATTTAAAATTTAAGGTATAAAAAAATGGCCTCACCACCTTTTTAATAGATGATGAGGCCACTTAAAATATATTTTCTAGATATTTATTTTACCAACGCTAGAGCTTTATCAATGTCATTTACAATTTTATAGAAATCTTCTGATTGTTCTACAAAATCATGTTCCGACATTTTTACTCTAAGAAGAGGTCCTTCGTAAGTATCTATCCATTCATTATATAAAGTATTCAGGTTTCTTAAATACTCTTCTGGGATAGCTTGTTCGTAACTTCTTCCACGTTTTAATATCTGTGAATTTAAGCGATCATAATCCGTATCAAGGTAGATTAATAAATCGGGTTTTGGCAACTGGGAGGACATTGTTGTAAAAAGCTTCCAGTACGACTCAAAATCCCTATCATCCATCTGACCGGAAGTATGTAGGTTTCTTGCAAAAATATATGCGTTTTCATCAAAAGAACGATCTTGTACAATTGGAGTTTTACTAGATCTAATTTCTACAGCTTGCTGAAAACTATTATCTAAAAAACGAACTTGAGTATGGAATGCCCATCTTCTCATATCCGTATAAAAATCTTCTAAGTAAGGATTGTCGGCCGTACTTTCGTATTCAGCAATCCAACCAAAATGTTCAGAAAGCTTTTTCGTTAAAGTTGTTTTACCTGATCCTATATTTCCTGCGATAGCAACGTACTGCATATTGTATGGCAACACCTAAAAGTGTTCTTTTTTTTGATTGATAATAAAAGAGGTTTATGCTTCTTATTTAAAAAAGAGCATATAAATAGTGTACACTAATTAAATAACATACACTATCTAGAAATCGTTAATTCTATTAAGAATTATACACGAGCTTTTGCTGCTTGTAATTCAGCATCGATGCTTCCAATAATTTGATCAAAATCTACTTTATTTTCCACAAAGTCTAGATCTTCCATATCAATTACTAATAGTTTACCTTGATCATAATTAGAAATCCACTCTTCGTAGAATTCATTTAAACCTGTAAGGTAAGCTCTAGATATACTTTGTTCATACTCACGGCCACGTTTACGAATATGATCTATCAATTGAGGAACGCTAGTACGTAAATAAATTAATAAATCTGGAGCTGGAGCATGATCTGTTACCGAATTAAATACTTTATTAAAGCATTCTTGGTCTCTATTTGTAAGGTGTCCGTCGTTATTTAACTGACGAGCAAATATATGAGCATCTTCATAAATAGAACGGTCTTGTATAATAGGAGCATCATTTTTAGACACTTCCATTACCTGACGAAATCTACTATTTAAGAAATATATCTGTAAAGGGAATGCCCAACGAGACATATCGCCATAAAAATCTTCTAAGTAAGGGTTATCATCTGCACTTTCGTATCTAGGTTCCCAACCAAAGTGTTCTGCTAACTTACCTGTTAACGTTGTTTTGCCACTGCCTATATTTCCGGCGATTGCTATATACATAGTAAAATATTTTATTCAATTGAGTTAATTAGATCATTGAGCCCATTGGCGACTTTCTGATACGCATTGCTGATTCTATTGCAGATGCTATTCTTTCAAAATCATGTGGGTTATTTACAAAGTCCACATCATTTACATCTACAACTAATAAACCACCTTTATCATAATTACCAATCCATTCTTCATACAATTCATTTAAATTTGAAAGGTATTCTGAAGGGATAGATTGTTCGTAATCACGACCTCTTTTTTGAATATTCTTCTGAAGTTTATCTATATCTGCTCTTAAATAAATTAATAAATGAGGAGCATTTGCTTTAGCTTCATATAATTTCGATAACGCTGTATAGTTTTCGAAATCACGTTGATTAATTAACCCAGAGCGTCTTAAATTTTCAGTAAAAACATAAGTTCCTTCGTAAAGACTTCTGTCTTGAATAACCGGATTATCTATTGTTGCTTCCTGAATTTGTTCAAAACGGTGATTTAAGAAATAGGTTTGTAAGTGAAAAGCCCATTTTTCCATGTCCTCGTAAAAATCCTCTAAATAAGGATTATTAGTTGTACTCTCGAACAATGCTCTCCAACCAAAACGGTCTGAAAGCAACTGGGTTAAAGTGGTTTTTCCACATCCTATGTTTCCGGCTATTGCTATATACATGAATTATAAACTCTGAAGTATGAAGTAATAAAAGACTGACAGCACATGCTCATCAATCAAGTGGTGCAAATATATAGTATTTAAAAAAAGATTCCACTCATTAATAATAGAAAGACTGTTAACAACAGACTCAACAATTACTAACAATTGATTTTCAAATAATTGCTATTTAAAAAACATATAAAGTAATGCAAAAATACCAACCAATATTGCTGCCCTAATTAGTATTGGTTTACGTTCTGTTCTTCTTGCTCTTTCTTTGGAAAATGAGATACTTCTTTCTAAACCTTCTGCACTTTTATCTATACTATCTTGGTCTATGTATTTCTCTCTAAGTGCTTTTATTCTTGCCTCTCTTTCTTCTTTATCAGCATCGTAATGTCTAGTGGTAAAATTAAATGTTCGATACTGGAGAAGCTTGAAAAATGGTGCTCTTTTCATCTTCAAAATTATTTAAATAATAAACTTATTTCTTTATACAAAAGTACGGAATATTAAAGTGATTTGGTTCATCATTTTTATTTTGTTCACTAAGGTGTATTTTTGCATGGGAATTTTTACGAAATTGCCACACGAAACAGAAAACGAAAAATTATATTAATAGTAAATCAATTATGTCAGCAACAAAATTTGATCTGATTGTCATCGGTAGTGGCCCAGGTGGTTACGTGGCAGCAATCCGTGCTTCTCAACTAGGAATGAAAGTAGCGGTTGTAGAAAAAGCTGAAATCGGTGGTATCTGTCTTAACTGGGGATGTATCCCAACAAAAGCGCTTTTAAAAAGTGGTCAAGTATTTCAATACATTAACCATGCAAAAGACTTTGGTATTAACGTAGAAGGCGCAGAAGCAGATTTTTCTGCAATGGTTCAAAGAAGCCGTGGTGTAGCTGCAGGAATGAGTAAAGGTGTTGAGTTCTTAATCAAAAAGAATAAGATTGAGAAACTTTTAGGCTTTGGTAAATTAGTAGGTCCTAAGCAAGTTGAAGTAACTGATGCTGAAGGTAAAGCTACTGTTTATGATGCTGATAAGATCATTTTAGCAACTGGTGGTAGAGCAAAAGAGCTTCCTCATATCAAAATTGATGGTAAAAAAGTAATTGGCTACCGTCAGGCAATGACTCTTGAAAACCAACCTAAGAAAATGGTTGTAATGGGTTCTGGAGCAATTGGTGTTGAATTCGCTTACTTCTATAACTCTATTGGTACAGAAGTAACTGTAGTTGAATATTTACCTCGTATCGTACCTAACGAAGATGCTGACGTTTCTAAAGAACTTGAGCGTAACTTCAAAAAACAAGGTATTAAAGTAATGACAAATGCGGCTGTTCAAACTGTGGAAACAGAAGGTGAAGGTTGTGTTGTTAAAATTACTGACAATAAAAAAGGAAAAGAAACAGTAATTGAATGTGATGTTGTTCTTTCTGCTGTAGGTGTAGAAACTAACTTAGAAGGCATTGGTCTTGAAGAAGTTGGTGTTGCACACGACAAAGGAAAAGTACTAATCAATGATTACTACCAAACTAATATTCCTTCTGTTTTTGCAATTGGTGATATTGTTAAAGGTCCTGCTTTAGCACACGTTGCATCTCACGAAGGTATTATTTGTGTTGAAAAAATATCAGGCATGTCTCCTGAACCAATGAACTACAATAACATCCCTGGTTGTACTTATGCATCGCCAGAGATTGCTTCTGTAGGTTACACTGAAGAACAAGCTAAAGAAGCTGGTTACGAAATTAAAGTTGGTAAATTCCCATTCACTGCATCTGGTAAAGCAAGTGCTGCTGGTCATAAAGAAGGTTTTGTAAAAGTAATCTTTGATGCAAAATATGGCGAATGGTTAGGATGTCACATGATTGGCTCTAACGTTACAGAAATGATTGCTGAAGCAGTTGTTGGCCGTAAGTTAGAAGTAACTGGACATGAAATTATTACTGCTGTTCACCCTCACCCAACATTATCTGAAGCGGTAATGGAGGCTGCAGCTTTAGCATATGACGAGTGTATTCACTTGTAAGCAATATTAAATTGTAACATATCAATTAGCCTTTACGCATTTAGTGTGTAAAGGCTTTTTTTTGTGAAAAAAAGAATAATACTGATATGATAGAAAAATCTTTTAAGGTGCTATTTATTACATTGAAAAAAATATTTTCTTGAACTTAAGCTCATTATTTGAGTTTATGAAAGTGTAGAGTAAATCCTAACTATTACCAATCATGAAAAATATTATTACCCTATTAACTTTTACTATCCTTCCATTTTTTGGCTTCTCTCAAAATGCTATCGATGTTAACTTCGAAAAATACTGGGATTCTTTTTCTGAATACACTATTCCTGATATCGATATTATTGAACAGCAACAAAAAGAGAAGTTCGAGATAACTAAGTTTAGAAATAAAATAAGAGATAGTATAAAAAATGAACTCATTGAGGTATATCAATTAAGTAATGATATACATACCAACTTTGTTATTATCGAAGATCATCTTCAAATTGAGTTTGAAGCACTTGGAATCCCTTACATTTCTTATGAGAGTATTAATACTAATGTGATCAATAAAGAGCATTGGATAGATCATCATACTAGAAAAATAGTTGAACATAAAATGGCTCGTGTAGAACAGGAGTTAAAAGAATTTTATGATTGAAATCATGTTAATATATCGTTAGATAGAGATTCTTCACCTTTTTTATGAAATGTATCTACAATATCTTTGCAGAACATTATTATTGAACTCTATCATTACATGAATAAAAAATTATTATCTGTATTAATTTTAACTCTTATCTCATTATCAATTTTTGCACAAGAAGAACAAGAGACTGAAATTAAACAAGAGAAAACATCATACGAAAAAAGTGTTGATGTTTTTAAGCGTGGTCTTCGTTTAGATCTTAATAAAGAAAAAACATCTTATTTTAAAACAATAATTGGTATTCAGACGTGGTGGAGAGCTGGAGAAACTAACCCTGGAACTATTAATAAGCTATCTCAAGAGCCTATTAATAACTTTAGTGATTTTGCTATGCGTAGAATTAGAACAATGTTCTATGCTAATATTGAAGGTAAATACCTATTGTTTGCTCATTTTGGTGCTACTAGTGATGGTACATATTCGTCAATTTATGACAATGTGTATGTGCACGACTTTCAGGGGCAAATGAAAATTGCAGATAAAAGTTACGTTGGTGGAGGTATTCACTTTTGGCAAGGACTTTCTCGTTTATCAAGAGTTGGTTCTAATAACTACCTTATTCTTGACAACCCAGGCTTTAATTTCCCAGAAGTAAATAGAACAGATGCAATTGTAAGACAGATGGGTGTTTTTGTAAGAGGTGTTACTTTAAAAAAATTAGGGTATCAGTTTTCTATCAATAAGCCAATTATTAGTGCAGATGCTGGAACTGTTGGTTATGGTGGAAAACCAATGAACGAAGCTGAAATGGAAACTTTTGCTAGCAATGGACAAATTGAAGTTGGTGATACTCATCTTTTAAAACAAACCAACTATAACTATAATGGCTATTTATTCTGGCAATTTTGGGATGTAGAGTCTCAATCTGTTTCTGGAGCAAGCCAAATGAATTACTTTGGACAAAAAAGAGTTTTTAACATTGGTGCTGGTTTTCAATATCAACCAGGGGGAACAGGAACTTATAAAGAAGATGTAAATGGAGATTTTGTAATGGAAACAAATAATATTACAAAATTTGCAGCAGATGTTTTCTTAAGTACTCCATTAGGTCATAGTAAAGGTGGTTTAACAGCTTATGCAGTTTATTATAACTATCAATATGGTGATGATTATTTAAGAACTTCGCATGTTTTGGGTGGATTCGCTGCTAGTGACCCTAACGGTACAACACCTCCACAAGGACCTGGTTTTGCTCAATTCTCTCACGGTACTGGAAGCATTTTTCATACAGAAATAGGCTATACATTACCTAAGACAATTTATGATTCAGAAAAAAAGATACAGCCGTTTGTAGCCTTTACTTATAAGAATTTAGAAGGTTTAGACGAAGCATCTTTCCAAAGTGATTATGGTGTAAACTGGGCTATAATAGGTCAGAATGTAAAAGTAACAGCAGCTTATTCATTACGTCCAATATACATGGAAAATGCTAAGCAAGAATTAAAAGTAACAGATAACGCAGGTCTTTTTGTTATGCAATTGCAATTAAGAATCTGATTTAATCAGGTATTCGATATAAAAAAATGGCTAACCTTTATTCTTTTTAGAGGTTAGCCATTTTTTATTTTTTACGTGGTTGCTTATAGATGGGCACCGTACTACAAGGTTCTCCATACATAATCGATTTTACAATAGGTCTTAAGCGCTCAGTAATATCAACATAAGCAGATACAGGAACATCTTCGCTACAGCCCTTAATAACTAATGGTTTATCTTTAAACTGATCAACATCTAATTCTCGAATAGAATTTTCGAATAACTTTTGTTCTAATCTTTCAAGAGTACCAAAAACTATTGTTGCGGCATATTTTTCTAAACGAGTTGTTATAAGCATATATGCCCATGTTGGTACAATAGCATCAACAGAACAAGTTATAGCTACATGACTATCCTGATATTGTTTCCAATCATGTTCTTTGATAAAACCTCTAAAATCTTTTTCTCTAAGTACTAACCCCTGAAAGAGTTGATCTTTTATATCTAAAAGCACTCGCTCTTCAGTTCTTTTTAAATCTTCAAGATCAAAAGAAATTAAAGCACTCTGTGCTACTTTATTTACTATTTCGTCCATACTACAAAGTTGAGAAGTAATCTGCTTATCTCCAAGAATTTGAGTAGTACGCTATTGAAGATTTAAATACTACAGAGATTTTTCGTAGGTATCAAATACAAGCCCTTCTGCATTAAAATTATATTTAAACCTCGCTAAACCTTCATTAAGGTAACTTCCGTTTGATTCACAAGAATGACCAAAATCTAGAAAATCGGTTTGATTCATTTTAATAAGTTCAGTAAAAAGAGCATCTAATGCTTTTATCTTTCGGCCTTTATCTGAATTAACCGAATACTGAATTTTCATTACATGATCCGTTAGAAAAATAACAGCTCCAGCTAACATTTTATTATTAGAAAAAGCCCCTATTAATTTGATATTATTAGAAAAATATTCGGATAGTAACTGCATTTCTTCAAAAGTATGAGTAGGATTTACTCCATGCCTTGCTTGTAAATTATTAGAGAGTAAGTTCCAAAAGCTTAATAAATCAGTTGACTCTTTAAGTTCAATATTATTTTTTATAGCGATCTTATTATTCTTAAGTCGTGAACGGTCTGGTATCCATTCTTTAGTAGACACAATTAATGAACTAAAATCCCTCCTCACTAATTTCCATCCATTTTTAAATAAAGCATATAAATCTTCTTCAGCTTGTTCTACTTTATAAATATGTGGAATAGCTTTATAAATGATCTTTTCGATGTAAAAAGTAGTATAAAATGCTTCTATTGATGAAAGAATATCTATTACCTTTTGTACAAAAGTTCGAGGTAAATAAAGTAAGCCTCCAAAAGTTAAACCTTGATGTGAATAGATTTTATTATCAGATAAATTAGCAGGGAAGAGGGCTAATATATTCTTATTTTTATCTTCAATAATTAAACTGAAATCAGAGAACCTTTCTTTATGATAATCCATGTAATTCCGATTAAAGAAAAAATGTTGTTGAACACACCTTTCATTAAAATTATTCCAACGGTCTTTGTCGTCTTCAGAGTATCGTTTTATAATAAATTCTTTCCCCAATTGTTAATTTCTTATTCGAAGTATCTAAATTATTTAGCTATATCATTAATTTTATGAATATAGTAAGTCAAAAGTACGGATTCATTTGAAAAAAGCGTTTTAAATATAAATATTAAGTATTGTCCTTTATTTTCTATCCGTACATTTAAAAGAAAATCTATAATATATATAATGAGTAAGAGAATTATATTACTTATTTGGATAACTGTTATTAGTACAAATGTCTTTTCTCAAGAAGAAATTCAGAAAGCAAAAGAACAAGTGGCTAAAACAGAAGCTATTCTAGAAAGTACTAAAGATAAAAAAGAAACCTCTCTTAGTGAGCTGAATGATATTGAAGCACAAATTGAAGGGAGAGCACATTTCTTGAGTCAAATAAAAACCAGAATTAAAAAGGCTCAATCAGAAGCTATTGCTGCTAGTAATAGTATAGACTCTTTACAAAAGAAAATTAGTATTCTTAAAGAAGAGTATGCTGAATTGGTATATGCTGTTTATAAAACAGGTGGCGATTTACAACAACTAGCGTATGTTTTTTCTAGTGATAATTTCAGTCAGTTTGTCCGTAGAGCCAATTATTTAGAACATTATAAAGAAGTTCGTAAAAGACAAATCCTAGAAATTGAACGGTCACAAGAGTTGTTAGCGAGTAAAAAAATTGAATTAGAAGCAAGAAATAAAGAAGAATCATCTCTACTTGTTGAAGAAAACACACAACTAAAAGCACTTCAAAAATTAGAAGATCGACAAGAACTCGTAGTAACTGATCTAAAGAAGAAAGAAGTTGAACTAGCTCAAAAACTAAAATTAGAACGTAAGGCACTTATTGAATTACAACGCCAAATGCTTGCTTTAACTTCTAATGTTAAGAAAAATAAAGCAACTGATTTTGATGACATAAAAGAGCCAACCTCTACTTCTAATAAAAAACCTGAGATAAATAGTAAAAATACGTCTGTTCGCTTTTCTGAAATAAAAGGTAAATTGAATTGGCCAGTAAAAGATGCAGTTATTACTAATCATTTTGGTATTCGTCCTCACCCAGTATTAAGTGGAGTGACAATAGAAAACCATGGTATAGATTTAAGAGTTTATGAGAATGCAGAAGTAAAAAGTGTATTTGAAGGCGTTGTTACTGCTGTAACTAAAGTACCCAATTTACAAAATGTAGTAATGTTAAGACATGGCGACTATTTTACTGTATACTCTAAACTAGAAACAGTAAAAGTAAATGTAGGAGATGTAATTTCTAAAAATAAACTTATTGGTAAAGCTGGTAAAAATATTGATGGGTTCTTCGAGATTCAATTTCAAATATGGAATATGAATGGAGAAAAACTAGATCCAGAACAGTGGTTAACTTTAAAATAAAAAAGTCGTTGTACCTAAGAACTTTAAGAGGTAATTAGTAAATGAATGTTTATAAAAAATCGCTTCAGCTTCTTTTTAATGATAATTATACGGAAATTAGTTTTTTTTAAGACCCAGTAGTGAACTCTTCAAAAAAATTCACGTTCAAATTTGAACACAATCAATAAAAAAATATGAAAAAATTTATTATCACGATAGTTGCATTATTCGCAAGCTTCAGTCTTTACGCGCAATCTCCTTCTTTATCAACTCAAGTTCAAGGTCAGAGTATGGATTTTGAAACTATCAAAACCCTTATTAAAGCCGAAAAAAGAGGAGTTCTAAAAGAAAACATGAATTTATCAGAAGCAGAAGCTGAACATTTTTGGCCTGTTTATGACAAATATGAATATGATCAAAGTAAAATTCTTAACGAGCAATATGCTTTATTAAAAGAATATGCTGAAAGCTTTGAAACTCTTGATGCAAAAAGAACAGATGAATTAATGAGTATTGCCTTCAAATTGAATAAGCAAGAAATTACATTAAATCAAAAATATTACAAGCAGATGAAAAAAGTAGTTTCTACTCAAACAGCTGCTCGTTTTTCTCAAATCATGAGTCAATTAAACACTGTAATTGATTTAAGCATGACACAAGAATTACCATTAATCAATAACTTATAATTAAGAAGTTGATTGTAAAAAAGCCCGATGAATAAATTATTCATCGGGCTTTTTTTGTATACTTAATCCAAAACTTTAGGGACTTTAAAAAAGTCTTTATCATGTTTTGGAGCATTTTTCAGTCCTTCATCATGACTTAATGTGTGTTTAGCAATATCCTCACGCCATACACTTTGTTCATCTGTCATGTGTGTTAGTGGTGCTACTCCTTCAGTATCTACTTCTTCAAGTTTAGCTACCCATTCCACAATTTCATTCATGCTTTTCAGCATTTTTTCTTCACTCGTTTCATCTAGCTCTAAGCGAGATAAATGAGCAATCTTCTCGATGCTTTCCTTATCAATAATCATAAAATATGCAGCTATTAATTACACTACTCACACAAAGTAAGTGAATAATTTAAAAAAATTGTAATATAAGATCAATATACTCAAAGATTAATTCTTTTTAGTATAAGCTTCTCCTAAGTGGTTTATTAGTTCCCCTTCAATAATATTTTTCACTTTCTCCTTTAACATTTTCACATCATCCAATGTCATACCTTCAGTTGATATAGGCTCATGTTGAATTAAAATTAAAGGGTGCCAATGTAAAGTAGGTCCTAGAGCAGGCCATATTTTCCAATTTGTAACTAAAGTGACAGGTACAACTGGCTTCTGGGCTCTAATTGCAATAATAAAAGCTCCATCCTTAAATTTTTGTAAAACTGGTGGTTTTCTATTTTGAGTTCCTTCTGGAAATACACCAATAGAGAAACCTTTATCTAAAGCATCAATAGACTGTCTAAACATTTTCTCCGTTTTTACAGCATTCCCTCTATCTACACATATATGTATATTCTTAAACATCCAACCAAACAATGGTATTTTAGTTAAGCTTTTCTTACCTAAAAACACTATCATTTGATTTACAACTACCTGAACTGCAGGTATATCTAAAAAAGAAGAGTGATTTGCCACAAAGACATAAGCCTGATCTTTAGACAACTTAGCTCTGTAATCTATACGAGCAGGAATAAAAATTAGAATGTAAGTTAAAGTAGACCATAATTTATTTAAATAGTAGGAAAACTTAAGCAATCGCTTATTTGGCGATAATATAATTATGATATATAAAGGGTAGAGTATTAGTAACCCAAGCGAAAAAACGCACACCCCATACACCATGTAAAGTCTAAGAATAAAAGTCATTTATAATCTATTTTTAAAGGATGCCTGACTTCTAAGTATCCTTATTTTAAACAAAATCAGATACAAAGTTAAGCATTGCTCAATTCAAATTGATAAGTAAGAACAATAAAAATTGTACCATGAAGATGATATTTATTTTCTGCTTCATTGTATAACTTCATGATTTTAACGCCTACTTATCTAAATTTTATCAATTACATGACAATTAATGCGAGTGAATTGCTAATTTTATAATCTGTTTTTGTAGTTCACATTAGACCGTTTATATGCGCTCAGTAGATCAACTCAACCCAAAAGAATACATTATAGTTAAAGGTGCCCGTGTCAATAATTTAAAAAATGTTGACGTATCTATCCCTAGAAATAGTTTTGTTGTTATAACAGGTGTTTCCGGATCTGGTAAATCATCTTTAGCCTTTGATACTTTATTTGCCGAAGGGCAACGAATGTATGTGGAAAGTTTGAGTTCATATGCACGTCAATTTCTTGGGCGAATGGAAAAACCAGAGGTAGAATATATTAGAGGTATTTGCCCTGCCATTGCTGTAGAACAAAAAGTATCTACAAAAAATCCTAGATCAACAGTAGGAACAACAACAGAGATTTACGATTATCTAAAACTCTTATATGCTAGAATTGGAAAAACATATTCTCCTGTATCTGGTAAAGAAGTTAGTAAATCTACTGTAACTGATATTGTAAATTATATTCATGATTTTGATGAAGGAACTCGCTTTATCGTTTCTTCACCTCTTGCACTACAAGAAGGTAGAACTTTAGATGTAGTTCTAAAATTATTATTACAACAAGGATTCACTCGTGTAATAGCGAAAGGCGAAACTTTATTTATCGAGGAGCTACTTGAGCATATTGAAAAAGGTGAAAAATTTGCCTTAGGAGATCTCGAAATGCTAATAGATAGAAATGCTATCAAAAAAGGTGATGAAGAAAACCAATTTAGAATAGCAGATTCTATTCAAACTGCTTTATTTGAAGGACGTGGGGAATGTCGTATTCAAATAGTTCAGAAAGGTAAGGAGCCGATATCTCACTTATTTTCTGATAAATTCGAGGCAGACGGTATTCTATTTGAAGAACCAAGTGTCAATTTATTCAGTTTTAACAACCCTTATGGTGCGTGTAAACGCTGCGAAGGTTTCGGTAAAGTTTTAGGTATAGATGCTGATCTTGTCATTCCAGATAAATCACTTTCAGTTTTAGATGATGCCATAGTTCCATGGAGAACTGAAACAATGAAAAAATGGATAAAACCACTTTTAGATGCATCGCATGAAACTGGTTTTCCCATTTTTAGATCCTATAAGGATTTATCTGAAGAAGAAAAAAATATATTATGGAATGGACTAGGGAAGTTTAAAGGGATTAATGCTTTCTTTAAACACCTAGAATCTAAAACCCATAAAATCCAATATAGAGTAATGCTTTCTCGCTACAGAGGAAGAACTGTTTGTCCAGAATGTCATGGTTCTAGACTTAGAAAAGATGCAGCTTATGTAAAGATCAATGATAAATCTATTATTGATGTTGTACTAATGCCAATAGCAGAGGCTAGTGTCTATTTTAATGAGATTACACTTAATAAGCATGATCATAAAATTGCAGATAGGTTATTGGCCGAAATCAAAAACCGTCTTCAGTACATGAATAAAGTTGGTTTAGGATACCTCACATTAAACAGATTAACAAGTACATTATCTGGAGGAGAATATCAACGTATAAAATTAGCCACATCACTTGGTAGTGCTCTTGTTGGTTCTATGTATATCTTAGACGAGCCTAGTATTGGATTACATCCAAGAGATACTCAAAATCTAATTGCTGTATTACTAGAACTAAAAAGATTAGGCAATACAGTAATTGTTGTAGAACACGAGGAAGAGGTAATGAAGGCTGCGGATGAAATTATTGACATCGGACCAGATGCAGGTAGTTATGGTGGTGAACTTCGTTTTCAAGGTACTCTACAAGATGCTATAGATAACCCTGAAATTTCTCATACAACAAGATACTTAAGTGGTAAATCAAGTATTCCTACTCCAGAGGTTCGCAGAAAATGGACCGATTATATTGAAGTAATTGGAGCTCGTGAAAATAACCTTCAAAATCTAAATGTAAAATTTCCTTTAGGTATTGTAAGTTGTGTAACGGGTGTTTCAGGATCCGGAAAATCTACTTTAATTAAGCGTTGCTTAACTCCTGCCATTACAAGAGCATTGGGACATCATACAGATGAAAAACCTAAAATCGACCGTATAGATGGTGCTATAAAAGCAATTACAAAAGTTGAATTTGTAGACCAGAACCCAATTGGTAAATCATCTAGATCAAACCCTGTTACTTATGTTAAAGCATATGATGCTGTAAGAGAGTTATTTTCTAAAAATGAACTTTCCGTACATAGAGGTTACAAACCTGCATTCTTTTCTTTTAATGTTGATGGAGGCCGCTGTGAAGCTTGTCAAGGTGAAGGTACTTCTAAGATAGAAATGCAATTTATGGCAGATATATATCTCCCTTGTGAAAGTTGTAAAGGAAAGCGTTTTAAAAATGAAATTCTTGAAGTTAAATATAAAGAGAAAAGTATTTCTGATATTTTAGATCTAAGCGTTGATGAAGCTGTAAGTTTCTTTGCAGATCAAAAGAAAATTATTCAAAGATTACAGCCACTTCTTGATGTAGGTTTAGGTTATGTTCGTTTAGGGCAATCTTCTAATACATTAAGTGGTGGAGAAGCGCAAAGGGTTAAACTTGCTTCTTTCTTAGCTAAGGGAACTTTAAAAGAATCTGAGCGTGTATTATTTATCTTTGATGAACCTACTACTGGACTTCACTTCCATGATATTGATAAATTAATGAAAGCCATTAATGCTTTAGTAGAAAAAGGACATTCCGCTGTCATCATCGAACATAATGTGGAAGTTATTAAAACTGCCGATTGGGTAATCGATATTGGACCTGAAGGTGGAAAAGATGGAGGTACAATTGTTTTTGAAGGTACCCCAGAAGATTTAATTAATAACGGAAAAGGATATACAGCCCATTATTTAAAGGCTGCAATGACGTCATAAAAACAACTTCTTACATGAGTATGACAATCTACCTTGTTCGACATACCACTCCAGATGTTGATGCAAGTAAAATTCTATATGGACAAACTGACTTAGATATTGTAGATAGTTTCCAAGACGAACTAAATGCTATAAAGGATAAAACAAATAATACTTTATTCAATACAATTTACTATAGTCCACTTTTACGTTGCGAAAAATTAGCACTATCATTAACAGGTGATCTAAAATTACCAGACCCCAGATTAAAAGAAATATTTTACGGTGATTGGGAAATGAATCAATTTTCTGAATTAAGAAGTAATATTAAAGAGTGGGTTAAAGTTTTTGATCATAAGCCAGCTCCAAATGGAGAATCGCTAATGGATGTACAAACTAGAGTTAGATCTTTTTGGCAAGATAGGATTGAATATAAAGAGGGAGATCAAATAGCAATAGTAACTCATGGTGTTGTAATGAGAATTATACTTTCTCATTTTTTAGAAATGCCTTTGAAAAATATATTTCGTTTCCAATTTGATTTTGGGAAAGTAATTAAGTTAACAATGACCGAAGAAGGTCTGGTGAAAATTCATATTTAAGAATAAGATGAGCTTCGAAATCAACTTACCTGTTTTTGAAGGGCCTTTTGACCTTCTTCTATTTTTTATCCAAAGAGATGAATTAGACATACATGATATTCCTATCTATAAAATTACAAATGATTTTATGGAATATATGTCTGATATGGAAAGATTGAACATTGAGCTTGCAAGTGATTTTATAGTTGTAGCTTCTACATTGATGAGAATTAAGGCTAAAATGCTTTTACCTCGTATTGAAAAAGATGAAGAAGGTAATGATATTGACCCTCGTGATGAACTTGTTAAACATCTATTAGAATATATGAAGTATAAATCTGTTCTAAACACTTTAGAAGAGTGGGAAGCAGATATGTTAGACCGAGAAAAAAGAGGAAACCTACCAATAGAAGTTGCTTCAATAGAAGAAGATATTGGTGTAGAAACTGAACTTCAAAATATTGATTTATTTAAGCTCTTAAAATTTTATCAATCTGCTATGAAAAAAGTAGATGATAAAAATAATATTCCAAGACATCAAGTAATTCCTTATCCCTATTCTCAAGAAGATAGACAAGATCATATTATTGAAACCTTAAAATCTAAAGAAGAATTTAGTTTTATGGAATTAATTATGACTGATTTTAATAATGTTTCTATCGTATTTAACTTTCTTGCAGTACTAGAACTTTTATCCCAAAATAGGATTACAATAGTGGTTCATGAAGGTTTTAATAACTTTGATATTAAAAGAATTTTAAAATAAAACCCCATCTGTGACCTACTTCACACTTTAATAAATGTACTCAAGCTATATTTACGGTATCTTAAAGATTTCTCACTAGCTATTTTACATTATGAAAACATCTACTTTAACATTTCTACTAGCTGCTTTCCTGATAAACCTAATATCTTGTTCTACTAACGACGATGAGCCTACAGTTACTACTCCATCAGATAGTGTAACATACCTTGTTACATATAATGGACAATGGACCGGTTCAAGTCATCCAATTGAATATCCTGATAACAGCCACTTTTCAGGTGTTATAGGCATGAGCCATAATAAGGATACATCACTTTTCGAAAATGGAAGTTTTGCATCGGAAGGTATCAAAGTAATGGCAGAAACAGGAGGTAAAGATCCTCTAACCGATGAGATTAATGCTATTATTGATAATAATCTAGCCAATCATCTAATTAGTGAAGGTGGACTTTCTACAGGAAGTTCTTCCATTCAATTTACCATCACTTTAGTAAAAGATTATCCTTTAGTTAGCCTTGTTTCTATGATTGCTCCAAGCCCAGATTGGTATGTGGCTATAGAAGGAGTAAACCTACTAAAAAGTAATGATGAATGGATCGAAAAACTTGAGGTTACTCCTATTCATTATGATGCAGGAACGGACAGTGGGGTAACTTTTAAGTCTCCTAATTCACCAACAATCCCTGCCAAAGTGATTTCAGTAATCACAGAAGCACCTTTAGGGAATGGAACTGAAGTCACTCCACCACTCACTACATTTACTTTTGAAAAACAATAATTAAGGTTTTAATACATCCCACCCTGTTCCCATGTTAAGGTCTCTTTGTGGGAATGGGATGGATATACCTTCTTTATTAAAACGCTCAAATAATTCGTATAAAATCATACTTTTTAAAGTACCTGGGCGTGAATAATATTTTACAGTCCAAATATTTAATGTGAAGTTAATAGAGTTGTCGCCCCATTCTGTAAAAATTAAATCAGGATCAGGGTTACTTAAAATACCATCTATTTGACTGACAACATCTAGAGTAATTCTTCTTACCTCCTTAGGATCTTCATTATAAGATACACCAATTGGAATTTTAAGTCTGACTAACTTTTCATTATGGCTCCAGTTGATTACTTTGTTAGAAATAAATTGAGAGTTAGGAACAATAATAGTGATATTATCATTAGTAAGTATGGTTGATGATCTTGCTGAAATTTCAACTACTTTTCCACTTACTTCATCTACTTCAATCATATCTCCTACTTTTATAGGCTGATCAAATAAGATAATTATACCTGAAATAAAATTGTCTGCAATTGTTTGTAAACCAAAGCCAATACCTACACCTAAAGCTCCTATTAGAACTTGAAGAGAACTTAAGTTTAAACCTGATGACTGAAAGACAATGGTACTACCAATAACTATAAATGAATATCTAAATATAGTTCCAATATTATAACTCACAGATTCATCTAAGCCATACTTTGGTAAAACAGTATTTACTAAGAAGTTTCTCATTTTTTTTGCGAAGACAAAAACAGAGATAAACATTAAGAACAATCCGAGAATAGAAAGTGGGGTAAATACCTTTTGTCCAATATGAAATTGATAAGTGAAAATACGTATTAGCGTATCAATAAAATTATTATTAGTTAATTCTTCCATGGGTTATTTAAGTATAAATTAAGAGAGGATATACCTAAAATAACAAAAGACTACCAAAATTGGTAGTCTTTTGAAGATCTTATTGGGATTCTATTAAATTAATTCCCTAATAAAATTTTATTATATCTTTCTGAGTCGTTTAAAACATTAACTGCTTCAATAACATCTAAGTCTGCTGTAAATGTAGATTCAATCTCTCCAGCTTCTAGATAATACCTTTTACAAATTTCTGCTTCTAACACATCTCTAATTTCTGATTTAAACTTAATTACATCAGATTCTTTATTATGATAAATCTTCTTCTTTAATGCATTGATTTCTGCTTGAATGTCATCATAATATTTATCTTTCTTAGCACTTTCTTCAAGATCTTCCATGGTTACTTCAACCTTAGTCTGATAACCATAATCTTTATCCTTAAGCCAATTAACAAAATCTTCAAATTGAGCATCTGATAAATTAAAATCTCTTGCTGCTACAATAGTCTTATTGTCATGGTGGAATTTAGTAGCATAGTCAAAGATTAAACCTTTAAGTATTAAACTAACCGAGATTTGAGCAAAATTAAATGGTTTTACTTTAATATCTGGAGCAACTCCACCTCCATCTAAAACTTCTCTTCCATTTGCTGTTTTAAATTTTTCTCTCAAAGAATCCGCAACAACAATAGCTTCTCCATCTTCATCTCTATGGCTATAATCAATTGCTTGAATACAACGTCCACTTGGAATGTAGTATTTAGCAACTGTCACTTTTAATCTTGAATTGTAATCTAAAGGTCTTGTAGCTTGTACTAAACCTTTACCAAAAGAACGAGAGCCTAATAATACCCCTCTATCATAATCTTGAATTGATCCAGAAACAATTTCTGCTGCAGAAGCACTACCTCCATTAATTAATACTGCCATCGGAATTTCAGTATCTAATGGTGCATTTAATGCTTTGTATGTTTTGTTCCAATCCTCAATACGCCCTTTTGTATATACTACATCAGAACCTTTAGGTACAAATAAGTTGACAATATTTACTGCTTCATTTAATAATCCACCTGGGTTACCACGTAAATCAAGAATGATTTTTTTGGCTCCTCTATCTTTTAATTCAGAAACAGCATCTGCAACTTCTGTACTTGCATTTCGTGTAAAATCAGACAACTGAATTAATCCAATATCGTCTTTAACCATACCGTAATATGGTACATTATTAATTTGGATTTTTTCACGCTTTACATTAACATCAAAAGGCTGATCTACACCATATCTTTTTATTGTTAAGACAACTTCACTTCCAGCTTGTCCTTTCAGGTATTTACTAATCTCATGTGTATTTTTATCATGAATATCAGTTCCATCAACTTTTTCGATAATATCTCCAATCTGTAGACCTGCATCATAAGCAGGATATCCTTCGTTAGGTAGAATTACTGTAATATCTCCATCTCTGTTACCAACAACTACACCTAACCCACCATATTCTCCTGTTGTCATCGTTCTAAAATCTTCGATACGATCTTCAGGAATATAATTTGTGTATGGGTCTAATGTTGCTAACATGGCTTCAATACCAGTCGTCATCATTTCGGTTGGATTTACATCATCCACATAATAAGTATTTACTTCTTGGTATAATTGAGCAAATATTTTCATGTTTTTAGCAATCTCAAAATAATGATTACTTACCTTCTCACTAGAGAATGAAAAGAACAATATTGATAGCGAACTTACTAAGGCTAATAAAAAAAGTTTTTTACTTTTATTCATATTTTGACAACTAATTTAGGACGTGGAAAGTAGCATTATTTCGTGAATTCCTCATGCTATATATAAAAGTAAGACAATTTTAATCAAATTTACAGCAAAACGAATAACTAATTTAATTTAAGAATTACTTACTTATTTTCATATTTCTTAGAGAAAAATTGGAGGATTAGTTATATTTACGTTTCTTAACATATTGGTAAACATTCTTCATATTGCACTTTCAAATAAATGATACCAAAAAACTATCTTCAAACTGATATGAAAACCTATACTTCAGTAGTTATATATATATGTATTTCAACTTTTTTGTTTATACTACCTTCAGACGTTTTTGCCCAAATGGAAGGAAGTGTCTATTCTGTTACAGGTAGAGGTGGTGTAGGTACTACGTTCGTTACCGATTACCAAAGTATTGGTATCAACCCTGCGAACTTAGGTATTACAAAAAATTATAGAGATCCTAAATTTACTTTTGGTTTGATGGAGGCTAATGTTTCTTTCTCTTCAGAAGCAATTAGTACCAGTGAATTATTAAATTCAATTACAGATTATAAGACTACTAGATTTAATACTGATCAGAAAAATGATGCTGTAAAAAAATTTAGTGATAAAACTACAACAGTAGATGCTAGTGTAATGTTATTTGGTGCTAGTATGAAACTCCCTAAAAAATGGGGTGGTGTTGCCGTTAATATCAGAGATAATATTCACACACGTACTACTACAAATGAATTTGCTGCTGAAATAATGTTTTTTGGTGCTGCAAGTAGCTATTTTCCTAAATTAAAAATGGCTAACGGTGATATTATCGATAATCCTAGACATACAGGATCAGGTGATTTAACAGAAGAACAACGTAACCAAGTTATTGGAGGGCAGTTTGAAAACCCTGACGATGCAAAATCTTATAGCGAAGTACTTAGTGGTACAAGTGCTAAATCTACTTGGGTCAGAGAATATAACGCTTCTTGGGGTGCACAACTTTTAGAAACCTACGATCTTCAAATTTATGGAGGTATTGGTGCAAGATATTTACAAGGTCTATTAATTCTAGATTTCGAAGTAGATCAAACAGGTACATGGAATAGCCCTATATTTTCATCTTCATTTGTAAATCCACAAGATGTCCTTTCTGCTACAAGTTTAAGCAATACATCTTCAAACGGTCCATTAGATGCTGATAATAGATCAATGGGACAAAAAATTATTAATCCAGAACCAGCAGGACATGGTTGGGGGTTAGATGCGGGTGTTACATTCGTGATTAAAAGAAAACTTAGAATCGGGGCCTCTATATCAAACTTTGGTAAAATGACTTGGTCAGGAGATGTATACTCTATCAATGATGGAGATTTAGCATCTATAAGCGGACAAGGATTAGATAATTACAACTTCCTAATTAATGATCAAAGTGCTTTCCAATTTGCAGGTACAAATTCTCCATTAGATTGGGAAACAAAAACTGTAGACGAAACTGTAGATTTACCAACTGTTGTACGTATTGGTGCTAGTTATGAATTTTTCAGACTTGTACATGTTGGAGTTGATGTCGTTCTACCCCAGAATGATGCTGCTGGCAATTTAGAAAACCCTTTCTATGCAATTGGTGGAGATTTTAAGCCTTTTAAATTATTTTCTTTCTCTTCAGGATTAAACTTTGGAGGTAACGATGAGAACATTAATATCCCATTAGGAATTACATATTTTGCTAGAAAAGGTGGCTACGAAGCTGGTATTTCTACACATGATGTATTATCGTATTTCTCTCAAAATACAGATGGTAGTACAATTTCTATTGCGGGAGGATTCTTACGTTTCAAAATATAGTTTTTAAAGATAACACCTCAGCCTATTCCACTTCTAACTTTATTGCCCAATATTTGCAGTAGTACCTTCTAAAGATACCTTGAGGTTATGACACAAAGATTTTATTATATATTTTCCTTTTTCTTTATTCTTATATTTTCACTTCAAAATAGTTTTGCACAAATGGGTGTATCTATTTATGAAGGAGAATTAACAAATAAACAAGAGGTACAGTTAAACATTAATATTTCAGATGCTTATAAAATGAAAGTCAGCGATAATTTTGACTTTTATGGAGCAGATTGGATTAATTATCAAAAAACATATTTTTTTAAGTTACCTGAAGGTGATGGTGAAAAAGAAGTCTTTGTAAAATTTCAACTTAGAGATGGTACAATCACAGATACTTTTGTTGCCTATACAATTTTAGATACAAAACCTCCTTCTAATAGAGGTAGAGTAAATTTTTCTAGAGGTAATTATACTAAATATAGAAAAGTAGAAATAGACTTAAAATGTGAAGGAGCCACTTGGATGAATATTAGTAATTCAACTGTTTTTAATAGAAACGATTGGGTTCCTTTTAGAAAGCATGTTCACTCTTGGTTATTACCTTCAGGAGATGGAATAAAAAAGATTTATGTAAAATTTAAAGATACTGCTGGGAATGAAACCAAAGTATACACCGATCATATAAAATTAGATAGTAAAGCTCCAAAACCTAAATCAATAGAAATTCTCCCAGAATTTGCTGTTGTAGATAAAGAAAAAAATATTACTTATGTTAATCAACATAATAGGAATGTTGGCTTAGAAATGATGGCTGACGGTGCTGAATATATGAAGATCAGTAACAGCATGAATTTCTATGGGCATAAATGGAGAAGATATACTGATTACCTAGACGATTGGGTAATGGAAGATGATATCTTTGAAGGTTATAAAAGAGTCTATATTCGGTTTAGAGATAAAGCAGGTAATGAATCTTCAACAATATATACATCTATTTATGTTGATACTAAACCTCCTATCAATCCCAGAATAGCAATAAATGATGGAGATGAATATACCAAATCATTAAATGTAACTTTACAATTACATGCTACAGAGGCTGTAGAAATGCGTATTGCAAATGATAAAGAATTTGATACTGCTAGTGATTGGGAACCTATTTCAAAAATTAAAATTTGGAAACTAAAGGAAGGAGATACAGGAATTAGAGATGTTTGGGTATCTTATAGAGATCGTGCTAAAAACCAATCATTACCTATTAAGGCTTCAATTCAATATGATAAAGACCCACCAACAAATGGTCAAATATTTATTAAAGGAGACATCACTAAAACTAAAGATTCTGAAATTATAGTAAGAGCAACAGCTGATGATGCCCTTATGATGAGAATTGCTTTAGAAGAAAATTTTGATAGAGCGCATTGGAGGGAATACTCAACAAAACCTATGAAAATATTTTTAGGGACTCGTGGAGGTGATTATAAAGTAAAAGTTCAGTTTAGAGATAGGGCTAGAAACTTATCAGAAATATCTGAAACTACAATTTATCAAGAAATAAGACCTCTAAGCCCTAGAATTACAATTGATAATAACAAAGAATATAACACTACGCAAGATGGCAAAGTAATGCTTTCTTTATTTTGTTTGAATGCAACAAAAATGATGGTCAGCTCTGATCCAAATTTCAGTGATGGCGAATGGATCGATTATACAAATCGTCTTACTTATTTTTTAAATGATCCTGATGGAGTAAAAACTATCTATGCAAGGTTTAAAACAGCTACAGAAACAGAAAGTATCTCTGTACAGGATAAAATTAATTGGGATAAAACACCTCCATTCAATGCACAGTTTAACTTAAAAGTGCTACCTACAGAGTCTCGTATTTACTATACAAAAGACTACACTGTTACTGTAAAAGCAGAAGATGCTGTTGCGATGCAACTCACAGAAGATTCTACGTTTTACTCCGCCTCATGGAAACCTTATACAGAGCTTCCAACCTTTTACGGCATGAGTGTTAAAGGAGGGCCTATTGGATACAGAACATTATATATCCGTTTTAAAGATTTTGCAGGTAATATATCAGAACCATTAAGTAAAGAAATTTACTTTGATGCAACTTCTCCTCAGAATTTACATGTTAAAATCAATGTTCCAGAATCAACAGGACAAATAGCAACACCTCGAAATTATACTTTCATTAGAGATGTTGCTCTTGATATGGAAATGTATGCCGATTCAGCATATTTTATGCGAATAGCAGATAATCCAACATGGCAAAATTCTGAATGGGTACCTTTTACTGAACATTATAATTATGCATTAAAAGGTGACGAGGGCAAAAAAATAATTTATGTCCAGTTTAAAGATGATCACGATAATAGTACAAGAATAATAAAGAAGAATATTATTTGGGATAGAGACCCTCCTACTCAACCAAGGATTATTATTAATGAGAACAAAGCTTATACAAAAAGTGAAAGCCGACAAATAATTATTAATCCAATCTGTAATGGAGCAGACTATATGATCTTATCAAATAATCCTGATCTATCTGATGGAATATGGATGCATTATAGGTCTAGAGTAAAATGGACGCTTACTGAAGGTGATGGAGATAAAGTAATCTATGGTAAATTCTATGATTATGCAGGAAATGAATCTTTTGAAGCAAGAGGTAAAATCACTCTAGATAGAACAATACCTACTGTATCAGAAATTGTGATTAATAGCCATGAGTTAATGACAAATAAACTTGAGGTTCAATTAAAAATTACAGCAGAGAATGCTGATGAAATGATAATTTCGAATGATTATAGTTTTGCAGCCCCTTGCACATGGGAACCTTATAGACATACAAAGAAATGGAAACTAGAAAATAGAGATGGAGAAGCAAAAGTATATGTAAAAGTAAGAAATGTAGCAGGTACTCAATCTGAATCTTTACATTCTAAAATTACTTTAGATACTAACCATCCTATCTTATTTAAGCTATCTATTAATAATGGTGCTACGGGAACAGATACTGAAAATGTAACTGTCCAAACTAAAGTATCTGATGATACGGTAGAAATGCAGTTATCTAGTTCTGATAATTTTTCAGGTGCTCAGTGGATCAATTATAAATCAGAAGTTCCATATAAATTAGCAGGTCGAGGCCGACAAAACATCTTTGTTCGTTTTAAAGATGAAAATGGCAATATATCAAAAGCTTTAAAAACAGATATTGTAGTCTATAAGAATGTGAAGTAGACTTTATATATTTAGCATAAGAATCCTTTATTTCAGTAAAATGAAAATAAAGGATTTTTTCGTTTACAATCATTGTATAAATAACAATACACACATTATCAATAATTTAACACGTTAATATTAACATCATACACATCTATTTCAATTCATTAAAAGTTCACTTTTTATAGAAGAGCAGGAAACTTCTCACAACTACTTTTGCTCCCATAATAACAAGAACAAATAATGAAGAATATACTTATCCTAATTTTATTCACTTCATTCAGTATTGGAACATGGGCACAAAGTGGAACTATAACAGGAACCGTAATTGATGCCGAATCTGGAGAAGAAATTATTGGTGCTAGCGTGATTATTAAAGGCACAACAAATGGAGCATCAACAGATGTTTTTGGAAATTTCACATTCAAGGCTATGGAAGGTTCTCACACTATAGTAGCTTCTTTTATTGGATACCAAACAGCATCAAAAACTATAAATATTACAGCAGGTACAAAACAGACACTTTCATTTTCTTTATTAATCGATGCACAAGAGTTAGAAGCTGTTGAAATTGTAGCGAAAGCTAATAAAGAAAGTGCACAGGTATTAATGGTAGAAAGAAAAAATGCTGATGTGATGCTTCAATCTATAGGAGCAGAAGAAATGTCTGTAAAAGGTATTTCTGATGTTGAAGGTGCTATGACTCAGATATCAGGGGTTACAAAAGTTAATGGGAAAGGGTTATTTGTAAGAGGTCTTGGAGATCGATACAATAATGCAACAATGAATGGCTTACCAATTCCATCTACAAATCCAGATTTGAAAATGATACCACTTTCAATTTTCCCTTCTGATATTGTAAAAAACATTAGTGTATCTAAAACTGCATCTCCAGAATTATATGGAGATTTTGCTGGTGCAAATGTTGATATTAAATTAAAAGACTACCCAGATGATCCCTTTTTTACTATTGGGGTTTCTGGTAGTTACAATACACAAGCTACTTTTCAAGATTTTAAAACACAACCTGATGGGCAATTTGAAGGTTTAGGTTTTACTGGAAATGGAAGAGAAATGCCTAGCAACGGTGTACCTCCTATTATTGGTGGTGAACAAGGAGGTTATGAAACATCTTGGTCACCCACTGTAAACAAAGTACCAATGGCTATTAATTTTAATGCTGCTGGTGGTAAATTTTGGAATATTGGCAATGAAGGTGGATTTGGTTTTGTTGCATCTATTGCTCACAACAATAAATACGAACATCTAAGCGGTAAATATGCTGCTTACAATGCACAAGCTAGCCCTACTGTAGATTACCAAAGAGATCAGTGGATTTATTCTACAAATACCTCTGCATTAGCAAACATGACTTTTAAAATCAATAACCGTCATAAAATCAATATCAATAATATATTCGTTAACGAGTCTTTTAACTCCGTAGACGAAAACTTTGGGTATCACAGAGACTTTGATCAAGAAAATCTTTTTATAAGACGAAATACCTACTTGCAAAATACAATTTGGGTAGCTCAATTAACTGGGGATCATTCATTTTTAGATAATGATAGATTGAAGTTAACATGGGGTGTTTCACGTTCTCAAACCGGAAGCCAAGAACCCGATCGTAAACAATTACTGTTTGATGGCAAAGGACCAAATGTAAATTTATTTACACTTAACCCAATTGATAATCATCGTTACTGGGGTGATATGAACGAAGTTGAATATGGAGCAAAAGGAGAATTAAGTTACGGGTTCGGTACATTCAATACTCATAACGATACCTATAGAAGTACTATAAAAATTGGATATCAGGGAAAAGCAAAAAACAGAGATTTTGAATGGTACCAAACTGGAATTTATGGATCTGGTGCAAATGGGATTGATAGTAACAACCCGAATGGGCAAATTAATAAATGGCTTCAAGATGGCACTTTAGAGTATCGCCCTTACGAGGTTGCAGATACTTATTTCAATGCTCAAATGGATATTCATGCTTTTTATACAGGATATGACTATGAAATAATTCCAAGTAAATTAAAAATGAATATTGGAGTTCGTACTGAAATTGGTAGACAATATGTAAAATATAGATTAAGACAAGATGCTCTTGATGCTCCTTTTAGAGAAAACACTTATGAAACAGCTGAATTCTTACCCTCAGCAAATTTCAAGTATTCTTTAAATGATAAATCAAATTTCCGATTAGCTGCAAGTAAAACGATTACTCGCCCAGGTATGAGAGAAATTATTCCTTTTGAATACCAAAGCGTAGCAGGTGGAGAATCTATTATTGGTAATCCTAATTTAAAGAATTCTGAAAATTATAATCTTGATTTAAAATATGAAATTTTCCCAAATTCTGGTGAAATATTTTCTATTGGTGCATTCGGTAAGTTCTTAGACAACCCTATTGAAAGAGTCACAAAACCGGCTGCTGGTACTTTGTATACTTATGAAAATGTAGGTTCTGCCGTAGTTGCTGGTGTGGAAGTAGAGTTTCAAAAAAATGTAGGGAATATTATTAACAACGGTAACCCAATGTTAGATAAACTTTCCGTTGGTTTTAATGGTACTTTAATGTACTCAAGAATGAGAATTGGTGATAATGTGAGTACTGTAGTTACCAATCGAGAAAGAGAACTTCAAGGTGCATCACCATATATATTAAATGCCAATATGGGCTATAATCAAGAATGGTTTGGAGGTAATATAAATTCAATATTTACTATTGCTTATACAACATTTGGAGATCGATTATATGCTTCTGGATCGTATGGAGCTGGTGATATTTATGAAAAATCTTTCGGTACACTAGACTTTATCATCAGAAATAAAATTAAAGACAATCTAAGTTTAAATATATCAGCTAAAAACCTATTAAACCCTAGTATTGAAAGGTATCAAGAGTTTGAAGGTGGTGTTATTAAACCTATTTCTTCTTACAAAAGAGGAGCAGAATTCAGTATAGGATTATCTTATACATTTTAAAAACAAACTTAATTATTAATCAAAAATCACTTCTATTAGAATGAAAAACTACACAAAAAATTTATTCGTGGCAGGTATTCTTGCGTCTACATTATTTTCATCTTGCGAAAAAGAAAATAATACACCTACTCCAGATGATGGAATTAATGGTACTGAGTTGGCCAATTTCTTAAATGCAAATAACCCAATCAGTGTTGAAAGTGAATCTGCTACAGGTTGGGCAAAACCATCTTGGGCTGTAGATGCAGATTATAGCGGTACTGATGTAGATATTACAAATGCAGAAACTTTAACGGGTAACATTACCTCTGATTTAACACTTTCAGCTAATTCTGTTCACTTTTTAAAAGGTGGTGTACATGTAAAAGCTGGTGTTACATTAACTATCGAAGAAGGTGTGAAAATTGTTGATCCTGATGAAGCTGGTGTATCTTATTTAATGATTGAGCAAGATGCTAAAATTATTGCTCAAGGTACTGCACAAAACATGATTGTCTTTACTACAGAAAATGCATCATCAATAGGAGCTCCTGGTTCTTGGGGTGGTATAATTATTAACGGACATGCTCCAATTAATAACGGAGATGAATCTGGTAGAGCTGTTCCTGAAGTAGCTGGAGATGGTATTTGGTATGGAGGAAATCAACCTACAGATAATTCTGGAATTTTAGAATATGTTCGTTTAGAGTTTGGTGGAAACCAAATTACTGCTGATAAAGAACATAATGGTTTTACTTTTAACGGAGTAGGTTCTGGTACTATTGTAAGAAACTTACAAGCTCATAAAGGTGCAGATGATGGTTTTGAATGGTTTGGTGGCACTGTAAATGCTGAAAACCTAGTATCTACAGATAATGGTGATGATTCTTTTGACTGGACAGAAGGATGGGTAGGTACAGCTACAAACTTATATGGAGAAAATGTAACACAAGGCGACAGAGGATTAGAAGGTGATAATAACCAAGCAAATAATGCAATGGAGCCATTCTCTTTCCCTACACTTAAAAATATAACACTAATAAATCAAGGAGCTAGTAATAGCCAAGGTTTAAAACTACGTGAAGGAACAAAAGTGAAAATTGAAAATATTGTTGTACAGGGCTACCCAACAGGTGTTAGTATAGAGCACGATATTACTTTAACACATGTACATGCTTCTTACTTTCCAGAGAATGGTAAAGAGGCTGAAAATTCTTTCATTATTTCTGATATAAAAGTTTTAGAATCAACTACTCCAATTGAATACAAAGAGAGTAGATAAAAATTTGCTACTGTAACAACTCTATTATTTAGAAGGTGAGAATTCTATTTAATAGGACCGTTCCAATATCACAAAAAGCAAAAATCCCTTCTAGTATCTAGAAGGGATTTTTTTATATGATATCAAAAATACTAATTAAGCATTTTTCTTCTTTTCATACTCTTGCCACGCTAAAGCAGAAGAACCTAAAATTGCTGTATTATCACCTTCTAAGTTAGAAACTACTAGACGAGTTTTTCCTTTAAAGATGTGTAAACAATTTTCTTCCATTGCTCTACGAGTAGGTTGCGTGATATAATCACCTGCTGATGCTAACCCACCAAATAATACGATAGCTTCTGGACTAAAAATAGCAATTGCGTCTGCTAAAGATTTACCAAGAATTTCTCCTGTTACTTCAAATGCTTCTTTTGCTAGTGCATCACCAGCTTCAGCAGCATCAAAAATATCTTTTGCAGTTAATTGTTCAAATGTCTTGTTAGCTAAAGAACTTGATCCGTTGCTATCTGCTAATAATTCAAACATTGTACGCTTAATACCAGTTGCAGAAACATAAGTTTCTAAACAACCTCTACGTCCACAGCCACATGTTCTTCCTTCTTCTACTACAGTAATATGGCCAAGCTCACCAGCAAAACCATCATGTCCGTAAAGAAGATCTCCGTTTACAATAATACCACTACCTAAACCAGTACCTAATGTAGCAACAATGAAGTTTTTCATTCCTTGTGCAACACCAAATTTCATTTCACCAAGTGCTGCTGCATTAGCATCGTTAGTAATAGCAACTGGCACTTTAAAGTGCTCTTCCATTAAATCTGCAATGGCAACTTCTTTACCCCAACCTTTAAGGTTAACAGCCTCTTCAATCTTACCTGTGTAGTAGTTAGCATTTGGAGCTCCAATACCTACGGCTACCATTTCGATATCTCCTGCTTCTTTAGAAAGTGCTTTTACTGTTTTAAAAACGTTTTCTAAGAAATTAGAAAATGGTTCGTCTGCACCCGTTGAGATATGGGTACTTGCTAAACATCTACCGTGGCGATCCACAAAACCGATTTTTGTGTTAGTTCCACCAACATCAATACCTAATGTTACTGTTGTCATGATAAGTCTATAATTTTTTTTCGAAAGTGTTCGTTTAATTTTTGTGATTTCTCAATCGCAGGCTGAAAATCATAAAACTTTTTTTATTAAGAAATGATTTTCATTACAAAATCTCAATGAAAGAGTATTTTTATCATAATTCTCGCAAAAATTCATGTAGTTTCTTCTTTCAACTTAGAAAAGTACCATCATTCCTATCAAAATCCATAAGTGCTTTATCTTTTTTATTTGATATTTATAAATGAAAATCTTCTCTTTATTACTACTACAGAACTATGATCCCAAATAAATTAAGAGCTAACTATTTTATAGTATCTATATATACTTTATTCTTCTGTTTTTCCTCTTGTTCAGAATCAGAACTCCCTACTACTATTTTAACTTTTGATGATTCAGAAGTAATTAATTCTAATTTTTTAGGTTTAGGTGTACAATGGTCTACTTACCCTCATGCAGATTCTAACCAAGATAAATGGGGGAATATTATGAAGGATAAAAAAAGATGGGAGTTCCTTTACCAAAGGCTAGAATATATGCAACCTCAATTTATAAGAGTTTTAGACCATGCTGAGCAACGCTATTTTAGAGGTATGATAAATCAAAGTATCCCAAACATAAACTTTGATAGAATGGAAATGCATGCTCTTTATCAAGTGTTAGATTATTGCCAAGAAAATAACATAACAGTAATAATGGGTGAGTGGAATCCTCCTTGGCAATTAAGAAATAATCAATACGCGGTTTGGGTAAAAATGATTGGGAAATACATGCAGCACCTCATCATCAAAAAGAAATACACTTGTATCAAATTTTATTCATTAATAAATAAACCAAATACAATTACAGCTAATACAAAAGGAGATTACAACCAATATCATACTGCCATATCATTATTAAAAAACGAATTTGAGACAGTCAAAATTAATGAGCAATTAAAACTTTTAGGTCCTAGTATAGATCCTTTATTACATTATTCTAAAGATGGGTTAACGAGTTTAGACTGGCTTCAAAAAAGCAACTCAGATTCCATATATAATGCGATAGACCTTCAAATTTATCCTTCAGAAAAAGATATCTCTTCTCATACAATTACCAAGGTTTTCAACTTAGATAAAGATGTAATTAAACAAAAAAATAAACCTCTAATTATTTCTGAATTTGGAATACGTCCTCAAAAAAACTCAGAAGAGAGCCATTATAATGATAGCTTAATTGCGTTAGATGAACATGCTAGTAGGTTGTCTCAGATGAAAGTTTATGAAAATGATTATGCTGTTTATACATCTGCTGCAGTCGTTCAATTACTTGAAGCTAACGCTGACGGTATTATTGCATGGCACTTAGATGATGCAATGTTTACAGAGGCCAATGATGGAAATAAAAATCAATTGATAAAAAATGGAATGTGGAATAGTTTAGCTGATACCCTTTTCAATACTACATCTGATAAGAAATTAAGGCCTTGGTATTACTCTTGGTCGTGGTTAAGTCAGAATTTACCTAGAGGCTCTCAAGTAATTAAGTTAACTAATAATAATCATCAAAAAATAAAAGGTGTCGGTACTATAAACAATAATGATTACGTAATTTTGCTATCTAATTTAACTGATCGTGATGAGTATGTAGAAATCAATTTTACAGATAACATAGTAGATAAAACCTTTTATAGTTTTTCTATAGGTCAAGATGATACTATTTTGGAATTCAATTCAATGATATTACCAAAAAATAAACATCAAAGAATAGGTATTAATCATCCACTATTCGTAAAATTGTCTGCACGTGAAATGCTTATTCTTACTACAAAAAAATAAACCAAGAGTTATGTCAATTTCGAACAAACAGCAAGTCGTTCTAACTTTAGATGCCGGAGGAACAAATTTTGTTTTTTCAGCAATGCAAGGAGGCAAAATGATTGTAGATCCATATAGATTACCTTCTAATGGAGACAATCTCGAAAAAAGTTTACAAAATATTTTAGACGGATTTAATCATGTGATTACTCAGTTAGGTGATAAAAAGCCAGAAGCAATAAGCTTTGCTTTTCCTGGACCTGCTGATTATCCAAATGGTATTATTGGTGATTTACAAAACTTACCTGGTTACAGAGGTGGAGTTGCATTAGGACCAATGTTAGAGCATAAATTTGGTATTCCTGCCTATATTAATAATGATGGCGATTTATTTGCTTATGGTGAAGCTATTGGTGGTTTATTACCTGATATTAATGCTAAACTTGCTGAAAACGGAAGTGAAAAAGTTTATAAAAATATAATTGGTATTACTCTAGGTACAGGCCTTGGTGGCGGTATTGTTAGTAATGGGCAGTTACATCTAGGTGATAATAGTATGGGTGGTGAAATATGGTTACTACCGTCAAAAGTTCTTGACCATGTTAATGCTGAAGAGGCTTCTTGTATTCGTGCTGTACAAAGGTTCTACAAAGAATTTTCTGGTGTTGATAATGCTGATTTAACACCAAAAGATATATTCGAGATTGCTAAAGGTATTCAAGAAGGAGATAAAGCTAGTGCTCAAAAAGCATTTGATACTTTAGGCGAAAACTTAGGAGATGTTTTATGTACATTGGCTACTAGCATTGATGCCTTAATTGTTATCGGTGGTGGTTTATCTGGAGCTTCAGAATTAATACTTCCTGCTACTTTAAAAGAGATGAAATCTCAATATAAATCAGGTACTGACCGTTTGGTTGCTAAAGTATTTAATTTAACATCAGAAGAAGAGCTTGGAAGTTTTGTAAAAAATAATCAATTGGAAATTAAAGTTCCTTTTGCAGATCATACAGTTTTCTATGATGCCTCTCCAAAAATTGGTGTTGGTATTTCTAAATTAGGTACTTCAGAAGCAATATCATTAGGTGCTTATGCTTATGCAGTAAATCAGTTAGAAGAAAAGTAAGACAACTTCAAAACTGTCAACACTAAACATTCATATTACACTATTGCCACAACAAATTGTATTTAAGCTATAAATACGAACTATTTTGTTGTAACAATAGTGTATTTTTTTTCTCATTTCTTACTTTTGAAATAGCAACAACAAGATCTTTACTCTTAATAAACTTTAAAGTTTTAAAACAATAATCCGATTATCCGTCTTTAGTCCTTACTCAGTTGTCATTGATATATAAATAACCAAAATAAACCTTTCAAACTATAATACTATGGAATTACTTGCCTGTGTTTTCGTACTTTCTGTTGTTTTTATGGGTTCATATAAACTCATTGCAAAGTCTAATTAGTAGACTTTAAAACAGAAAAATTTAATATTGTCCAACTCTTAAAAATTAGTTTCTAGTTCGTACCTTTATAGAATATCTATAATGAAATTTTATAATCAATGCGTACAAGATTTGCTCCAACACCTAGTGGCTTCCTTCATATTGGTAATGCCTACTCGTTTATTCTAACTTGGATTATTGCAAGACAGAATGAAGGTGAAATTATTTTACGTATTGATGATATAGATAGTACTCGTTGCAGAGATGAGTATCTTGAAGATATCTTTACAACCATAGATTGGCTTGGTCTTGATTTTGATAATGGACCATCTGGAATTGATGATTTCCATAAAAATTGGACGCAAAAGTTAAGGTACGATCGTTATCAAAAAGCATTTGACACCTTAAAAGAACATGGTGATTTATTTGCGTGTAATTGTTCTCGTAAAGAAATTTACGAACAGAACGAAAATGGTATTTACACTGGAAAATGTACTGATTTATCTCTCCCTTTTGATACTTCCGATGCTGCAGTAAGAGTAAAAACTACTGCTACTCCTATTCTTCTAGAGGATCATTTTATTGGTAACCTTGCTATTGATTTAGATGAAGTTATGAAAGATTTTATCATCCGTAGAAAAGATGGTTTATTCTCTTATCAATTGGCTTCTTTAATGGATGATGAAGATGATAATGTTGATTTTATTGTAAGAGGAGAAGATTTAATAGAATCTACTGCTGCTCAAATTTTCCTTTCAAATAAACTAGAACTGCCTAATTTTGAAAATGTTGAGTTTTTCCATCATCCTTTATTAGTTGATGAAAATGGAAACAAAATATCAAAATCAGATGGAGCAGATTCTATTAAAGAATTAAGAGCTCAAGGAATGACTCCTCAAGAAATTTATAATGGTTTTGCAGAATTTTTCTTAGGCGAAGAAGTTGAAATTAATTCAATAGACGAATTATTAGATATCGATTTTCTTGGTACAGACGATTATATTGAGGAATAAACAAGATGATTAACAAACATTTGTTATTATTTTATAATAACCATCGTCATCAACTTTAAATAACAGACTTTGTAATTTTGATTATAATTAAAAATAATAACCTTATTTAATTAAAATCAATAGTTGTCATTAGATAAGATCCCCGGTGTCTCTTTAGACCAAATGACACTTAGAACTATCATTATCATCAATAATTACAAATTGTCTGCCTTATGAAAAATATCTTTAGTACGCAAAAAGGCAATGTTGTCACTATATATGTGCCTAATAATTGTTTAAACGAACTTAATAAACCTAGTACATTACAAATCATAGCAAAGCTTGAAGAAATAAACCAGAATTCTTTAATCGATATGGTTATTTTCAGAACAATCCAAGAGAACTTTTTCTTGCCTAAATTCTGTATAAATAATACCTCTATTACAACAGATACGATTGTAAATAGTGATTATTTTATCAATTTAACAGAAATGATTCATAACATGAGAGCAATGACTGTCGCTGTTTTTGAAGGGTCTACAAATACAGTAGGTTCATCTTTTTTACAGGCTAACGATCTCTCTTATGCAACAGAAAATGCCATTTTTTCTAATGACCTAAATCTTACAAATAAAATGACTGCCAAAGCGGCCGAAGATTTAGGTTTAATCACTAGAGTAATTCCCTCAGATAAAATTGATATCACATTAGAATATTTAATCCACACCTCTATTTTAGAAGATTAAATTCAAAATTTATCTTGAAAAACAGATAAATCTATCATTTTTAATAAAAAAAGAGTAAAAACATTCAAATCAATGAAAACGAAACAACAAATCGTTTTCTCTTGCGGTCTGTACTCCTTATTTTTGCGTTCGATTATCGAGAGATACTAACAAAATAAAAATATAATGCTTAGAACGCATAATTGCGGAGAACTCCGCGCAAGTCATATTGGCCAGACAGTTACTTTAAGCGGATGGGCACAAGCTGTTCGTGATAAAGGAGGTTTAATCTGGATTGATATTCGTGATCGTTATGGCATCACTCAATTATTAATTGAAGATGATGGCAATGCCGCTGCTGAATTATTAGAAACTGCACGTAAAATTGGGCGTGAATTTGTTTTAAAAGCAACAGGTGAAGTGATCGAGCGTACTGCTAAAAACCCTAATATCCCAACAGGTGATTTAGAGTTACGTCTTTCTGATCTTACAATTTTAAATGAGGCAAATACACCTCCTTTTAAAATTGAAGACGAAACTGATGGCGGTGACGAGCTTCGTATGAAATACCGTTACCTAGATATCCGTCGTAATCCAGTACGTGAAAAGTTAGTATTACGTCACAAAATTGCACAAGAAGTTCGTAGATATTTATCTGATCAAGATTTTATCGAAGTGGAAACTCCGGTATTGATCAAATCTACTCCAGAAGGTGCTCGTGATTTCTTGGTACCATCTAGAATGAACCCAGGTGAATTCTATGCTCTACCTCAATCTCCTCAAACATTTAAGCAATTATTAATGGTCGGCGGAATGGACCGTTACTTCCAAATTGTTAAATGTTTCCGTGACGAAGATCTTCGTGCAGATCGTCAACCTGAATTTACTCAGATTGATTGCGAAATGGCTTTTGTTGAACGTGAGGATATTATTGATAATTTCGAAGGAATGATGCGTCACCTATTCAAAATGGTGAAAGACATTGAACTTCCGAAATTCCCTCAAATGGAATATGCCGATGCAATGCGTGATTATGGTTCTGACAAACCTGATACTCGTTTTGAGATGAAGTTTGTTGACCTTAATGATGTTGCTCAAAATAAAGGTTTTAAAGTATTTGATAGTGCAGAAATCGTTTTAGGTATCTGTGCTAAAGGTGCTGTTGATTATACTCGTAAGCAATTAGACGAAATTACTAACTGGGTTAAAAGACCTCAGATTGGTGCTAAAGGTTTAGTTTACGTTAAATGTAATGCTGATGGATCTTATAAATCTTCTGTAGATAAATTCTACTCTCAAGAAGATTTAAAAGCATGGGCAGAAAAAGCAGGTGCTGAAGCAGGTGATTTAATGTTAGTTCTTTCTGGCGAATTAGACCCTACTCGTAAGCAAATGTGTGAACTTCGTTTAGAAATGGGTGAACGTTTAGGTTTAAGAAACCGTGCTGAATATTCTCCTCTTTGGGTTGTTAACTTCCCAATGTTCGAAAAAGACGAAGAAACTGGTCATTACCATGCAATGCACCACCCATTTACTTCAGTTCTTCCAGAAGATGCTGAAATATTAAAAACTGATCGTTACAATGCGCGTGCAAACGCTTACGATATGGTTATTAATGGTGTTGAAGTTGGTGGTGGTTCTATTCGTATTCACGATAAAGCAGATCAAGCTGCAATGTTTGATGCTTTAGGATTTACTGAAGAAGAAGCGCAAGATCAATTTGGCTTCTTAATGAACGCTTTCGAATTTGGAGCTCCTCCTCACGGTGGTATCGCTTTAGGTTTTGATCGCCTTTGTTCATTATTCGGTGGTGTTGATTCTATTCGTGATTTTATCGCATTCCCGAAAAATACTTCAGGAAGAGACGTTATGATCGAATCTCCATCTTCAATTGATGATAAGCAATTAAAAGATTTAAGTATTCAGCTTGATATTGAGTAAACAATAATCTTTAAAAGATAAAAAGGGATTGATAATCTAAATGGTTATCAATCCCTTTCTTTTTAATCAAAAAAATATGATTAATTATTCATTATAAAGTACTTGAAGTAATGTGACTCCAACACCTTTTAATGATTCTTTATCTATTGTAGACATATCATCTGCATGAGTATGCCAATGCTTAAAAAACGTTCTTTCTCCAGATGGGTCAAGATCAATAATATCAATCATCGGTATTTTAGCAATTTGATTTACATACAAGTGGTCATCTGTTAGTTCAGGTCCATCTTGATTAATAAACATATTACCAAAACCTTTTCGCTCTGCAGTTTTCCAAACCTTTTTCACAATTCTTGGTGCAAAATATCTTGATACTCCTTCTTTTAAGAAAGTTGGATTTTTAGAACCAACCATATCAAGTAAAATACCATAATAAGCAGAATAGCCTTCTTTATGAGGATTCTCTGCCCAATATTTAGAACCTAAACAATAACCTGAATCTCCTGATTGATCTTCAGCAAAAGCAGGTCTACCGTAATCTTCAATATCAAAGAAAATAATATCTACGCCAACGTCTGGCTTATTTTTAGCATTACCAATAACTCTAGCAAGCTCTAATAATATTCCAACACCAGAGCCCCCATCGTTTGCTCCTAATATTGGCTCATTTTTTCTCACAGAATCTTGATCTGCAACTTGTCTAGTATCCCAATGCGCTGCTAAAATTATTCTTGTGCTCGCTTCTGGGTTGATACTACCAATTATATTTTTTCCATTTAAAGAAGTTCCATCATAGGCAGTTACATAAATAGGCTGCTCAATTACTGTAGCACCATGTCTTTGTAATTCACTGGCTATAAACTCTCCACACATATCATGTGCCATTGTATTTGCTACTCTTGGCCCAAAATCAACTTGCTTTTGTACATATTGATAGGCAGAATCAGCATTAAATGTAGGAATTGGAGTATCTTTTTTTAGAACGGTAGTATTATTGTCTGAACCAGAATTATCGGTACAAGAGAATAATGATAAACAACAAAAAGCTGCTATTGTCATTTTTTGCTTAAACATTCGATTATTATTGATTTTTCATCAAAAAAAAATTCAGCATAATATAAATATGTCTGAATTTCAAAGTTAGTATAATTTACTTAAGAAGGACATTAATTTCTGTGATGAAGCCCGACCTAACAATTATAGAACCATCTACCAATAATACTGGTTTCTGTAAATTTATAGATGGTAACCGTAATTTTTGTGATCCTTTCAAAGAGTTTTGAGACTTGATTTCTTTTGGATTTTCTCTTACTTCAAGCTTAACATAATAAACACCACTATTAAGAGGAGATGTTTCATCATTATTAATTCTTACTTCTTCATTCTTGATATCTCTACATGAAAAGTAAATTTTCATTTTACTTAAATCAATTTTTGAATCGTCATGTATAGAATAATTAAAATGCAGAAGACCTTTGCTTAATTTCATTAAGTCATTATCTTCTTCATGTTGAAAAGAAATTTTATTATTAGTATCTACATTCTCTTCAGGTTGAATTTCTGAAGACGAAGAACAAGATGTAAGTAAAATTAGGCTATATAGAAATAAGATGAATCTCATTGGATTGAAATGAATAATAATATAGTCTTTGTACGTATAATGAGTGCGTTAAGTTACTAAGGTACGAAAAAAGCCATTAGTAAATTCCTTATAAAAGTTACTAATGGCTTTTTTACGCTATAAATTTAGATTTATTTCTCTTTAAACACAATACCCATTGGTACACCTTCAAATCCAAAATGCTCTCTAATCTTATTTTCCAAGAAAGACTTATAAGGTCCTTTTACATGTTTTGGATAATTTGAGAAGAATGCAAATACTGGCGTATGTATTGGCAACTGTGTAATATATTTAATCTTAATATGATGCCCTCTATGTGCAGGAGGTGGTCTACGATCAATTTCTTTCTGTAGTACCTCGTTTAATGTAGAAGTCATTACTTTCATCTTACGATTCTCGTAAACTTCAATTGCTTTGTCAATAACTTTACCAATACGCTGTTTCTCAACAACAGAAGTAAATACAATTGGTAAGTAAGATGCACCTCCTAGTCTTTCTCTGATTTTCTCAGCAAATTCTTTAGGTGTATTTGTTAATTTTTCAGGTATTAAATCCCACTTATTAACCATTATCACAACACCTTTCTTATTTTTTAAGGCAAGGTTGATAATACTTAAGTCTTGAGATTCTATACCTCTAGTGGCATCAAGAATAGCAACGCAGACATCTGATCTCTCAATTGCCTTAATCGTACGCATTACAGAGTAAAATTCAATATTTTCTGTTACACGTGTTTTTCTTCTTAACCCTGCAGTATCAGTAAGAATAAATTCTTTCCCATACGCTTTATATGTAGCATCTACAGCATCACGAGTTGTACCCGCAATTTCTGTAACAATACTTCTTTCTTTTTGTAATAAAAGATTTACTAAAGATGATTTACCTACGTTAGGTCTACCAATAACCGAAATTCTTGGAATCGCATCTTCTTCAACTTCTTCCTCCTCTTCTGGGAAATTAGAAACTACAGCATCTAAAAGATCACCTGTTCCAAAACCTGAAGCTGATGCTACAGCCATAGGTTCTCCCATTCCTAGTCCATAAAATTCAACAGCGTGCATCACTTTTTCTGATGTATCTGCCTTATTGGCTACTACGTATATAGGCTTTTTACTTCTTCTTAATAAAGAAGCAAATTCTTGATCTAAATCTGTTAAACCTGTTTCTACATCTACTACAAATAGTAGAACAGAAGCTTCTTCAATAGCAATTTGAACTTGCTCACGAATTGCTTCTTCGAATGTATCTTCAGATCCAACAACATACCCTCCTGTATCAATTACAGTAAAGTTTTTCCCCGTCCAATCGGCCTGTCCGTAATGTCTATCACGCGTTACACCACTCTCATTATCCATGATAGCGTCTCTGCGTTCGACCAAACGATTAAATAATGTAGATTTACCAACATTTGGTCTTCCTACAATTGCGACAATATTTGTACTCTTCTTCATTGAGAATTTATCTTTTCGAACTATTGTTCACTTTACCTATTAGGCAGAGTGATGATATAACTTTTCCCTTTTTTTATAGTCAACTTATTTGACCTTAACCAAGGATTATATCGTTTTAGTATCTTATAATTTACACCTTCCTCTTTTGCAAATTCAGCAAGGTTTGAAATTGTTTTATTAACTGTGATTGTTCTTAGTAAATCTGGTTGATATAGCTGACTAGTAGAAAGTTCAAAACTATACTTTTCAGGACTTTGCATAATTTCCTTAAGCGCTAAGATACGGAATACATAACGTGATGTTTCCTCATTTAATAAAAGATCGTAGTAATTTGTAACTTTTTGATCTTCTAACGCTCTTGCTATACCACTAGAACCTCTATTATAAGCTGCTGCTGCTAAAGTCCAAGAGCCTAATTTCTCTTTCGCTTTCTTTAAATAAGTACAAGCTGCCAGTGTTGCCTTCTTTACATTATAGCGTTCATCAACTTCTTTTGATACTTTTAAATTATATTCTCTTGCTGTGCTTGGCATAAATTGCCAAAAGCCTGCTGCTCCAGAACCTGACCTTGCATTAAGCATCAAATCACTTTCAATTATGCAAAGATATTTAAAATCATTCGGAACTTGTTGTTCCTTCATTATCTTTTCTATAACCGGCATCCATCTTTGTGCTCTTTTGAAGACTAAAATTGTATGTGAGTGCCAATAAGAGTTTACATAAAGTTCTCTATCAAATCTTTCATATACATCTGCATCGTCTAAAGGTACTTGCTCTCCACAAAATTGAAAATGTTCTGGCATAGGTAACTCATAGCTATTACCTTCCATCTCTTTTACAACTACCGTTTCTGTTAAGACTTCTGTCTTAGGCTGAATAAGCTTTGGTGCATATGTTAATAATGCTACCGAAATGGCTCCTAATAAGAACCATAAAAATGATTTCATACTCGATAAACAAGAAAAGAATACTCATAATAAGCTACTCCAAATACTATTGGGGTAAAACTGACTATAAATATTGAGTGATTTTAATCTACAAAAGTCGTAGTAATCTTTTTAAGATCTGAATATAAACGCATTAGTTAACAAATATTCTTCTGTAAAGACTACTTTTATTGGGTAATGAGTTATAAAAAGGATAAAAAAAACACCTCCGATAAACTGAGGTGTCAAATATAAAAGGTTTATAATCATTTTAGAAGTTTGGAGACAATAAAAACTTGCCATAAAAATCTTCTATAATTTTAACTGCTTCTCCAGGGGAATCTACTAGATGGATTAAATCTAAATCTTCTGGGCTTACATTATTTTCTTTTTCTAAAACAGTAGACTTAATCCAGTCCATAAGTCCCTGCCAGTAATCAACTCCAACAAGTATTATTGGGAATCTACCTATTTTTTTAGTCTGGATTAATGTATATGCCTCAAATAATTCATCAAGAGTTCCTAAACCACCTGGCATTACAATAAAGCCCTGAGAATATTTTACAAACATTACTTTGCGAACAAAGAAATAATCAAAATTCAACATTTTATCTCTATCAATAAAATGATTTCCATCTTGTTCAAAAGGTAATTCAATATTTAAACCTACAGATTTACCTCCTGCTTCTTGTGCTCCTTTGTTCCCGGCTTCCATTATACCAGGTCCGCCACCAGTAATAACTCCATAACCATGTTTTACTAAAAGACTTGCAGTTGTTTCTGCCATCTTATAATATTTATGATCTTCGTGTGTTCTTGCAGACCCAAAAATAGAGACACAAGGGCCTATTTTTGCTAATTTATCAAAGCCATCTACAAACTCAGACATTACTTTAAAAATAACCCAAGAGTTTGCACTTTTAATTTCAGCCCAATCTTTTTTTACAAAAGCTTCTCTTATACGTTCTACTTCTTCTTTATCTATGTTGTTTTTTTCTTCTGACATAATTATTGGTTAATATTCTGTTTAACTTTTATCATATTATCAACATCAGATTTTATAGGTGATGCTATTTTAAAGGCTTTAAATTGTGACATTTCTACCCCATCTAAATAAGCATTCATTTCTCTGCTATCTAATGCTTGCTGCTTTCTTAATTGCTTTTTAAAAGCTACTTTATTTTCTGATTTATCACCGTAAGTGATATTAAAATAAGATGCTTTTAAATATTTTGCTCTAGGCGAAAATACTCCTTCAAAAGATGTTACATTACTAAAAAGATCTTCAGAAGATTTTAATTTTGATAACCCGTCTTTATCTATCCATAAAGGTAAATCTTGATAAAGGGCATCGCCTATTCCCCAAAAATACATTGCAGATTTAGGTATTGTAGTTTCATCTAAATCAATTGTTCGCTTTTCTAATTTTGCATCAATCATTCTTTTTAATGATAATGGATGATTAGAAAACGCTACTGCATTACCTAGTACTGTATAATAAGGTCTTTTAATTCGGTCAAATGCTTCACCATAAATTCTTGGTAATAAATTTTCAACTCCTAAATAACCAATTGCAAAACCTCTATATTTTAATTCAGAAAAGCGCTCTAAAGTCATGCTTTCTACTTTTAAATTTAAGGTTCTTAATTTTTCAGAAGCCAAAGCAGGGTTATTTGTTTTTAATAGCATTACCTCACCATCTTTACCTTTTAAATTGCTTGGTAATAATTTAACCCAAGCAGCTTCGTCACTAACCCAGCTATCAAAATCTTCTTTTATAGATATCCCTAATCTATCTTCTAAAGGTTTCCAAGGGGCAACATTTGCTCGTAACAAAGCAGCTCTCCTTTCTCCTATTTTAGACGACATTCCCCAATGAGATGCCATTGTTATATCTTTTGGTATTACAGAAAGTAATTCTTTACTTGATGAGGTTGCAGACCACATCCACCATACAGGTTCTAACGAAAATGCTCGTTGAGAAGTTTCTATATTAGCTGTTAAACCACTACCTGTTTTTGTCCAAATCCAATGTTGAAAACCCATTATTCTTCCAATTCCCTGTAAGGATAATTGAGGTTCTACAAAATATTCTTCGGAAAGGGAGTAAACTGCATTCGGGTTCATCCATACTTCTAGTAAAGCCTCATCATTAAAGTCTTTTTCAGATAATTCTAATAATTCTCCACCATTTTCCATCGACTCAAAAGCTCTTTTAGCTAATGTTTGATGCGTAGATAAAATCAAAAGGTTATTATAAACATAGTAAACGCCATAAACAGTATTACCTCTTTTTAAAACCGTCATTTTCTTATCACCAGATAATACCTCTTGTTCTAAAGTAAATTTCTTTCCTAGTAAAAACCTTAAATGATCTGTCAACTTTGACTTCCATCCTAAGTCAACAACAACAATCTTAGCTCTTCCATCTTTTTCAGTCTGATAAACACCACTTAATAATGGGTAATCATTTAATAAAAAATGAAGAATTGAGTTAGATCCAATTGGAGAATCCCAGATCTTTTGCTTGGTACTTGATAAAGAATTAGCAAAAGAAGTATTCCATTCAGAATCATGAATTGATTTCCATGTTGTAAAAATATCTGATGAACCCACAATAATTCCAGCTCCAGATGGTAAAGATTGCCATAACTGCGTTTTTGGTAATGATTGTGTCCACCACCCAAAACCTCCGATGAGTAGAAGGAGAAGAACTAAAAATATTATTTTCTTATTTCCTTTCTTTGGAGGTTTACCTTCGCTATCGAATGTATCATTCATATCATTCGATTTTTGCTCTTCCTGTGTATTTTCTAATTGACTTTCTAAATCTTCTTCCACAGTAATAATTGGTTAGCGTATGTTTATAATAATCTTTTTGTGCGTAAGTAATATCTCTAAGACTTATCAAGTAATAAATCTACTACTATATCTGAATCCGTAAAAGGAAAAATATGACCTTTATCTTCTAAGATCAAACTATCAAGGGGTGCTTCCCAATTTTGACGTACAAATTTCATGTTTTCGAAAGGAACAATCCCATCTTTTTTACCATGAACAATCATACTAGGCACTTTTACTAGTTTCCATTCCTCCTCTACTAATTTTAATGCTTTTTTATGATTTGCTTTTTCATCTGTAGCAACTTGAAAAGAAGTAGGTAGGATTTTATAAATTATTTTTGCCTGTGCCCATCTCGAATACCATTTCATTGGTTCTAAATCTGCAGACATTGCAGGAGCTAATAATATTAAATATTTGATTGTACATTTTGATACCAAAGTTGAGTAAGCTGCAATTGGTCCTCCATAAGAATGACCAATTAAAATATATTCTTGCTTTTGATGAGAGACTCTGTCCCAATCCTGTAAAACAGCTTCGATTGCTTCTGCCTGAATAGCTATAGAATCTTCTTCTACTCCATGATTACTTCCATAACCTAACCTTTCTATGGATAATATATTTGCCCTTTCTCTAAGTTGAGGATGCTGTAAATATTTAGAAAAGTCATTTGCTCTACCCGGTGCTCCATGAATAAAGACGAAAGTTAAGTTCGTTTCCTCACTCGCCTTTACAGATAAGTAATTAATCATTATTGAATTTTCTTCAACATGATTTACTTTCATAGAAATACCTTCTTTCTTATAGCTCTTTTCTAGACTTTTCCATTCTTTCTCTAAATTCATAGTAGACGAGCAACCTGATAAAATGAAGAGGTGAATTACTAAACAAATAGAATACTCTATCGTTTTTATAGGTTTTATTTTCAATTGTGTTTAATTTCGGTTTCAATATAGAATATACTCAAAATTATGAAGAAGAATAAAAAATATGGCTTTTCAACTACTGCAATTCATGCAGGACAAGAGCCAGATCCAACTACTGGAGCAGTAATACCACCAATATATGCAACTTCTACTTATGCTCAAACGGCACCAGGAGAACATAAAGGTTTTGAATACACAAGAAGCCATAATCCAACAAGATATGCTTACGAAGATGCAGTTGCTGCATTAGAAGGTGGTGTAAAAGGATTTGCTTTTGCAAGTGGATTAGCTGCTTCCGCAACTGTATTAGACATACTTGAGGGGGGATCTCATGTAATTGCGATGAACGATTTATATGGCGGTACTTTTCGTCTTTTTGATAAAGTACGAAAGTATTCTGCCAAATTAGAATTCTCTTTTATTGATCTAAATGATTTAGATGCATTAAAAGCTGCAATTAAACCTAATACTAAAATGATTTGGGCAGAAACACCTACAAATCCAATGTTACGTTTAGTTGATCTAGAAAAAGTAGCTCAAATAGGTAAAGAAAATAATATTATTACTGTTTGTGATAATACTTTTGCAACACCATACCTTCAAAAACCTCTTGAATTAGGGTTTGATATGGTCGCTCATTCAGCAACAAAATACATTAATGGTCATTCTGATGTAGTAGGCGGAATTGTAGTTGTAGGAGAAAATAAAGAATTAGAAGAAAGCATGACTTTTCTTCAAAATGCAGTAGGTTCTGTTCAAGGACCTTTTGATTCTTTCCTAATTAACAGAGGAGTAAAAACTTTGGGAGTTAGAATGGACCGCCACTGTAGTAATGCACTAAGTATTGCAGAATGGTTAGAAGGTCATCCTGCTGTAGAAAAAGTAGCTTACCCACACCTACCATCTCATCCAGATTTTGCTTTAGCGAAAAAACAAATGAAGAAAGGCGGTGGTATGATTTCAGTTACGCTTAAAGCTGATCTAGACCAAACTAAGGTGTTCCTTTCAAACTGTAAATTATTTACTTTGGCAGAAAGCCTTGGGGGTGTAGAAAGCTTAATCGAACATCCTGCAATTATGACTCATGCTTCTATTCCTCCAGAAACTAGAAAAGAACTCGGTATAGATGATGGTTTAGTTCGTATCTCAGTAGGTATTGAAGACTTAGAAGATTTAATAGACGATCTTAAAAATGCTTTCGAAGCAGCGGGTCTTCCAACTGGATAAATCAAATAGTATGAGCGAGAAAGAATCTTTAGAAATTGAAAGAAAGTTTTTAGTCAAATCATTTAATCCAAAACTTGCTTCTAAATTTTTTAGAATCGTGCAAGGCTACATCACTGCTGAAAAAACAAAAACAGTACGTGTTAGAATAAAAGGAGAAAAAGGGTTCATCACTATAAAAGGGCAATCAAGCGATGATGGACTTTCACGCTATGAGTGGGAAAAAGAAATTCCTGTTAGTGAAGTTGAAGCACTATTAAAACTATGTGAACCTGGATTGATTGATAAAATTAGATATGAAATCCCTATCGGAGAACATATTTATGAAGTTGATATTTTTGAAGGAGACAACAAAGGTTTAATAGTAGCTGAAGTTGAATTATCATCAAAAGACGAAACTTTTGAAAAACCTGATTGGTTAGGCAATGAAGTAACAGGTGATAATAGATATTATAATGCCATGTTAATGAAAACACCTTTTAGTAAATGGTAAAAAAAAAGGGAAGCTCGATAAACATCAAGCTTCCCTTTTTACTGATTTTTTCCTACTTAAAATAAGCATTTTGTACAGAATTCATCAAAATATTGATTGAATTCATCATCCTTAATTGTAGGGTCTGTAATATCATAAACAGTTGAAATCCCTCTTTTGTAACGTACTAAATTAGAAATTGGAGAGTAGAAAAATTCCATACCTCCAATACCCGCAAGTTCTTTTAACTTTTGATGCTCAACGGTTTGATCTTTTTTATTAACAATACCAAAAACATCAAAATTATACCCTTGCTTTTCTTTCATTTCTTTAATCATTGGTAATGTTTTTAAGAAACGAATAGTTGCACGCATATCTAATACACTAGCAACAACAGGAACAATAACTACATCAGAAACTAAAACACTAAAATAAATCTCTTTACCTTCTATTCTACCTGGTACATCAAGGAAAATAGCATCGTATTTTTTCTCTGCTAATGCTAATGTTTTATCAAAATTTTCTTCTGCACGAGGTTGCTTCCAATTGAATGAAATTACATCATACGATTGTTCTTTATCTGCACCTTCTGTTGCATATATATCTTTTACAGATTTTTGTGGATCACAGTCAATCACTAAAACCTTCTTATTTGTTCTATTATGTACTGCTGATGCTGTTAACATCAATAATGTACTTTTACCTACGCCTCCTTTTTGGGTTGCGAAAGAAATCACTTTAGCCATACAGTTCTATATATGTGGCAAAAAATTTAAGAATCTTATTTATGAGGAATATTAGGTTTATACTCTTCATTTTAAAAATGAAAAGGTTTAACACTATTCATTAATAAACATTGAAATTACAATAAAAAACCGAATATTTCCCAATATAAACATAAGTGTATTATTCTGAAGTACCCAAGCAAAACATTGATTTTGTATGTTTGCATTCTGAATTATAAAAATTTAAAAGAAATGGGTAGAAGAAAATTAATAAAGTTCGACGAAAATAATAACAGAGCATACGTTATTGAAGAAGGAAAACCTTTATATGAAACTATAAAAGGGAATTGGAGAAAAGAAGTTTTTAAAAATGAAAACCCTGTAGTTTTAGAGCTTGCCTGCGGACGTGGTGAATACACAACTGGACTTGCTCAAGTGTATCCTGATAAGAATTTTATTGGAATTGATATTAAAGGAGATAGAATTTGGAAAGGTGGCAATGTAGTTGATGAAAAAGAACTTACAAATGCTGCTTTCTTAAGAACTCATATCCAAAACCTTGAAAAATATTTTGAAAAAGGCGAAGTAGACGAGATTTGGATTATTCACCCTGATCCAAGACCAAAAGACCGTGATGCAAAGCGTAGAATGACTCATCCTAGATTTTTAAACATCTATAAGAACCTATTAAAAGAGAATGGTCTTGTCCGTTTTAAAACAGATAGTAAAGAATTATTTGAATATTCTGTTGAAACACTTGTAGATCAAAAAGTACAATTAGAAGCAATTACATTTGATTTGTATGAATCAAAATTATTAAAAGAACACCATGGTATTGTAACTCGTTACGAAAAGCATTTTACAGAGCTTGGTCATAAAGTTCATTATCTAAAATTTAGATTCAATCAATAGTCTCACCAAATTTATTCAAAAAATATTAAGCAAATGACTGCTCTAATTGACTTACATTTCTTTCCGAACATTGAATATTTCACTGTAATTGCCCACTGTGAGACACTCTATGTTGAGAAATATGAAAATTTTCAGAAACAAAGTTATCGTAATAGATGCTACATAAAGACTGCTCAAAAAATTGATCGATTAAGTGTTCCTATTTTAGGAGCAAATAAAGGTAAGCCTCTTAGAAAAGTTAAAATTGATAATACAACAAATTGGGCTATTAAACATTGGAGGAGTATACATTCAGCCTATGGTAGATCGCCCTATTTTGAGTACTATGAAAACGAAATTAAAGATGTTCTATGTAAAGAATACGATACTTTATTTGAATTAAACTATGCATTATTAGAATGTATTTGTAAGCTAATTGGACTTAGAACGAGATTAGAATTAACTACATCATACAATAAAACAACTGATAAAGAGATACTTGACCTTAGAAATGAAATAAGTTCAAAAAATTCATCAACAATTGTTAATGAAGTTTCGTATATTCAAGTATTCGGTAACTCATTTGATGGAAATTTAAGTATCCTTGACTTACTTTTTTGTGAAGGACCTAACACAATTTCTATTTTAAAATCACAAAATAGTGAATTAATCATTCATTAAGAGTTGTTTAATACAATTTATATGCTTTATTTTAAGTAACAGAACAGATAACTAGATTCAACATATAAAAGTAATTAACTACCCGTTATTTCTTTAAAGAATATTTATTCTGTATCTTATTATAAGAAGTATTAGAAATTATCAAATCAAATTAATTCCCTAACCATGGAGGCAAAATTTTCTAACAGAGTCAAAGAAGTAATTTCCTTAAGTAGGGAAGAAGCTTTGCGCCTTGGCCATGATTATATCGGAACAGAACATTTACTGCTCGGTATGATACGTGAAGGTGAGGGATATGCAATTACTTTATTAAAAAAGCTGAGTGTAAACTTAAATGATCTTAAGGATGCCATTGAACAGTCTACAAAAAGCACAGCTAATTTTAATGTAAAGAATCTTGCAAACATCCCACTAACAAGACAATCAGAAAAAACGCTTAAAATAACATATTTAGAGGCTAAAATATTTAAATCTAGTCTAATAGGTACAGAACATTTGTTATTGTCTATACTTAGAGACGAAGATAATTTAGCAACTCAAATTTTACAGCGTTACGATGTAAACTATGATGTAGTCAAAGAAATGATTGAATTCCAAGGAGAAAACCCAACAGCGTCGTCAAGCACTGATGATGACGACCCACAAGCAAAAGGGAGTGGCTCATGGAGCTCTCGCCCTGAATCATCAAAAAGCACTGAAAAATCTAAGACTCCTGTCCTAGACAATTTTGGTCGTGACCTTACAACTTATGCTGAAGAAGGTAAATTAGACCCTATTGTTGGTAGAGACAAAGAGATCGAAAGAGTTGCACAAGTTCTATCAAGACGAAAAAAGAACAACCCAATTCTTATCGGTGAACCAGGAGTTGGTAAAACTGCAATTGCAGAAGGATTAGCACTACGAATTGTTCAAAAGAAAGTATCTAGAGTACTTTTTGGTAAGCGTGTTGTTACTTTAGACCTAGCATCTTTAGTAGCAGGAACAAAATACCGTGGTCAGTTTGAGGAAAGAATGAAAGCGGTAATGAATGAGCTTGAAAAAGCTCCTGAAGTAATTCTATTTATAGATGAAATTCACACCATTGTTGGTGCGGGTGGAGCTTCTGGATCATTAGATGCTTCTAATATGTTTAAACCAGCTTTAGCTCGTGGCGATATACAATGTATTGGTGCCACTACTTTAGATGAATATAGACAATATATTGAAAAAGATGGTGCTTTAGCACGTCGTTTCCAAATGGTAATGGTAGACCCTACTACGCCAGAGGAGACTGTAGAAATCTTAAACAATATTAAAGGGAAATACGAACAACATCATCATGTAGAATATTCTGAAGAAGCTTTAGCTGCATGTGTAAAGTTCTCTGATCGTTACATTAGTGATCGTTTCCTTCCAGATAAAGCAATTGATGTTCTTGATGAAGTTGGTGCACGTGTACACATTAACAACATTCATGTTCCTGAAAATATCGTTAAACTCGAAACACAAATCGAGGATATTAAAGAAGAAAAGAATAAAGTTGTAAAAAGACAAAAATACGAAGAAGCTGCAAAGCTTCGTGATACGGAAAAGAAACTTTTAGAAGATCTTGATAAAGCCAAAGAAATTTGGGAAAAAGAGACAAATGAAACTATCTATCCTGTAACCGAAGAAGATGTTGCTGAAGTAGTTGCAATGATGACAGGTATTCCTGTAAATAGAGTAGCTCAGTCAGAAGGTAAGAAACTTCTGAAAATGAACGAAGATTTACAAGGTAAAGTAATCGGTCAAGATGCTGCAATTGAAAAACTTTCAAAAGCTATTCGTCGTACTCGTGTTGGTTTAAAAGATCCTAAGAAGCCAATTGGTTCATTTATATTTCTAGGACCAACAGGTGTAGGTAAAACAGAATTAACTAAAGTATTAGCTTCTCATTTATTTGATAAAGAGGATGCATTAGTACGTATAGATATGTCTGAGTATATGGAGAAATTCTCTGTATCTCGTTTGGTTGGAGCACCTCCGGGCTATGTTGGCTACGAAGAAGGTGGTCAATTAACAGAAAAAATCAGACGTAAACCTTATAGTGTTATTTTATTAGATGAAATAGAAAAGGCACACCCTGATGTTTTTAACATACTTCTTCAAGTTCTTGATGATGGTATTTTAACTGATGGCTTAGGTAGACGAGTAGACTTCCGAAACACAGTTATCATCATGACTTCAAATATTGGAGTAAGAGATCTTAAAGATTTTGGAACAGGGATTGGATTCAACACACAAACTGCTGCTGAAAATCAAGATGCTGCAATGCAAAGCACAATTCAAAAAGCCTTGAAAAAAGCATTTGCTCCAGAATTTCTAAATCGTCTTGATGATGTAATTATCTTTAATTCTCTTGAAAGATCACATATCCATAAAATTATAGATATATCTCTTTCTAAATTATTCGAAAGAGTAATTGCAATGGGGTATCAAATTGAGGTTACTGATAAAGCTAAAGATTTCTTATCTGACAAAGGGTATGATCCACAATATGGAGCTAGACCTTTAAATAGAGCGATCCAAAAATATTTGGAAGATCCTATGGCAGAAGAAATACTTGGTGGAGATATTGAAGAAGGAGATACAATTCTTGCTGACTACTCAGGTGAAGGTGAAGAGTTATCTGTTTCAATTAAGAAAAATAATATCAAGAAAAAATCTGAAGAAGAATAAAATTTTCTCAATTTAGATAGAAAGGAGAACAGAAATGTTCTCCTTTTTTTGTGTTTATTTTTTTACTATTGAGACTATAAATACAAAAAACATCACTATTTCATGAATAAAAGACTTAACGTGAACCTTTTACTTAACTTTATGTATCCCAACAGATTAGTTACCCGTATTAGTATATATTAATCAACACCTTAAAACTATTTATCTTTTACTGCCATGAAAATAAAGACTGACCGCCTTTGCTCACTTCTTATCACAAGTGCTTTATTTGGAACGAATATAGAACTTAGTGAAGAGAACAAAACTTCTGTTTGTATTGAATCTCCAATACCACAACATAATTTAAAAACTTATAAAGAATTACAAGAAGTAATTAGAGGTATTTCCATTACAGATTTAATGACTGGAAAATCAATACTAGAAGCACCAATTAGTACTAAAATAGATTTATCATTCATTTCATCTGGTAATTATGTACTAACTGTCCACATTAAAGGGACTGATATTTCTAGAAAATTGTCTATTATCCAACAAGGACAATACGACATAGTTAGAGCATAAATAAATCTCTTATCTTTGTGGTGTATAACATACAAGCAAAGACATGACAATACCATATTACAGATTCATTTTTCTATACATTTTTTTATTTGCCTTGACCTTTATTGGTCATTCTCAAAATTTAATACCTAATAGTAGTTTTGAGAATTATATAGAAGAAACTAGAGGGCATGCCTCTTTAGAAAACATATCTGATTGGTACAATACAAATCAAGTGCAACCAAAATCATTATTTGGTACACCTGATCATATGTTTATCAATGAAAAGCAACCTCTAAAAGGAATTAAAGATAATTTTAAACCTAGGACAGGGAAATCTGTACTAGGTTTAATCACATACATGCAAAGAGTGATCAATTACAGAGAATACGCCTCTGTAGAATTAATAACACCACTCACAAAAGGAGAAAAATATCAATTCACCGTTTATGTAACCAATGGAAATAATGTTGCATATGGTGGTATTGCTTCTAATGGATTTGGAGTCTATTTTTCAGAAAAAAAAATAAGACAATATATCTATGAACCTTTAACAGTTACTCCTCAGTATGAAAGTGATGATATTATGTACACTACTACATGGATGCCTATTACTTTTACATTTACTGCTACAGATGATTCTAAATACCTTACATTAGGTAATTTCAGAGATGATAAACACACTAGTTTTAAATATATTAATTATGATATTGACCCCCAATGTTATATTTATCTAGATGATTTAACACTTATCCACATACCAAAGAATGACGTTCCAGAACAAATTATTACTGATATAATTGAAGAAGAAGTTATTGTAAAGGAGGAAATCAAAATTGAACCAAAAGTAACTCCTGTTCCCCCTACTAAGAAAAAAGAATATATATACGAAAAAAGACCAACAGAAACACAATCTTCAATCTATATTACATCATATGATATTACCTTAAATATCTGGGATGATAAAACAGTAGATGGTGATGTTGTTTCTATATTTTGGAACGGTGAACCAATCATTGAAGAATACGAACTAACAGCTAGAAAAAAGAAACTGAAAATTAGATATGAAAATGGCAAAGAAAACAAACTAATTTTATACGCTCACAACCTAGGTAAAGATCCTCCAAACACCATGGCAGTACAAATTAAGGCCGGAAAAAAGAAGCGTTCACTGAGTATTCGATCAGACTTAGGAAAATGTGGTGCAATTCGCTTTAAACGATGAAAATTAGATGCTTTTTTTACTGTAAAAAACAGTAGTTTTTTGTATCTTGCATTTCTGTGAAAAGTAGAAATTTCTACTTTTCTCTTGTAGTGAAAACATATTCTATAAATATACATGGCGGACGAAAATATCATCTCTATCAACATAGAGGACGAAATGAAAAGTGCCTACATTGATTACTCAATGTCGGTTATTGTTTCTCGTGCTCTTCCTGATGTAAGAGACGGTCTAAAGCCTGTTCACAGGCGTGTATTATACGGAATGGCTGAGCTTGGACTTAGTTATAACCGTTCTTATAAAAAATCAGCAAGAATCGTTGGTGAAGTACTTGGTAAGTATCACCCCCACGGTGATTCTTCAGTTTATGAAACAATGGTACGTATGGCTCAACCATGGTCTTTACGATACACATTAGTTGATGGACAAGGAAACTTCGGTTCTATTGATGGTGACTCTCCTGCAGCAATGCGTTATACGGAAGCCCGTATGAAAGAAATTGCTGGTGAGATGCTTGCTGATATTAAGAAAGATACAGTAGACTTCGAACCTAACTTTGATGATTCTTTAAAAGAACCATCGGTTATGCCTGCAAGAATCCCTAACCTTCTATTAAATGGAGCGTCAGGAATTGCTGTTGGTATGGCAACAAATATGGCACCTCACAATATGACTGAGGTTTGTGACGCAATTATCTCTTATGTTGATAATCCAGATATTACAATGGATGAATTAACTGAGATCGTTAAAGGTCCTGACTTCCCTACCGGTGCTATTATTTATGGTTATGATGGTGTAAAGAAAGCTTTAGAAACAGGACGTGGACGTGTAGTAATGCGTGCAGTCACAGAATTTGAACCACTTCCTAACGGACGTGAACAAATTGTTGTTTCTGAAATCCCTTACATGGTCAACAAGGCAAACATGATTGAAAAGACTGCCGACTTGGTCAATGATAAGAAGATTGAAGGTATTTCTGCAATTCGTGACGAATCTGATAAAAGTGGTATCCGTATCGTTTATGAATTAAAGAAAGATGCTATCTCTGATGTTGTTCTTAATCACCTTTTCAAGCAAACGGCTTTACAAAGTTCATTCAGTGTAAATAATATTGCACTTGTAAAAGGTAGACCTAGAACATTAAACCTTCATGATATGATCAGACATTATGTCGATCACCGTCATGATGTTATCATCAGAAGAACTAAATTTGAATTAGCAGAAGCTGAACGTCGTCTTCATATTTTAGAAGGTTACTTAAAAGCTTTAGATAATTTAGATGAAGTTATTGCATTAATTAGAGCTTCTAAAGATGCAGAAACTGCTAAAGGTCAGTTGATTGCTAGATTTGAATTTAGTGAAATTCAAGCAAAAGCAATTCTCGAAATGAGATTACAACGTTTGACTGGACTTGAAAGAGATAAAATTGATCAAGAATACTCAGAAGTTGCTGAACTTGTTGATGACCTTAGAGATATTTTAGCAAGAAGAGAACGTCAGATGGAAATCATCCGTACCGATCTTGTTGAGCTAAAAGAGAAATATGGTGATGAAAGAAGATCAAAAATCGTTTATAACGCTGATGATCTTGACATCGAAGATTTAATTGCTGACGAAGAAATGGTTATTACTATTTCTCATGAAGGCTATATCAAAAGAACTCCTCTAAAAGAATACAAAGCACAAGGTCGTGGCGGTGTAGGATCTAGAGGTGCTTCTACTAAGAGTGATGATTTTACTGAACATTTATTTGTTGCAAGTAATCATAACTACCTATTGTTATTTACTAACTTAGGAAGAGTATACTGGCAAAAAGTATTCCGCCTTCCTGAAGGTAGTAAGATTGCTAAAGGTCGTCCTCTTCAGAATTTATTAAATATTAGAGAGGGTGAAAAAGTACAAGCAGTAATTTGTACTAAGAACCTAAGTGATCAAGATTATATCAATAATCACTATCTAATGATGTTGACAGAAAAAGGTATCGTTAAGAAAACGGTTCTTGAAGCTTATTCAAGACCTAGACGTGACGGTATTAATGCTATCAACATTAACGAAGGGGATAAATTATTCAATGTTATGTTGACTGATGGTCAAAATGATGTTGTTATTGCCACACGTATGGGTATGGCTACTCGCTTTAACGAAGAAAAAGTTCGTTCAATGGGTAGAGGTGCTACAGGTGTTAAAGGTATTGTTCTTAAAGGTGAAGAAGATGCTGTTGTCGGTATGGCTTGTATTGCACAAGACGAACTTGAAAGCAAATCACTAATGGTTATTTCTGAGAATGGCTTCGGTAAACGAACATTATTAGATGAATATCCTCTAAGAACTAACCGTGGTGGTAAAGGTGTTAAAGCAATGCAAGTAACTGATAAAACAGGTAAATTATCTGCTTTATTCTCTGTTGAAGAGACAGACGACTTAATTGTAATCACTAAAGAAGGTATTACTATCAGAACTGCAGTAAGTAACTTCCGTACAATGGGTAGAGCTACTCAAGGAGTGAAAGCAATTCGCTTAAATGAAAAAGATGAAATTTCTTCTGTAGAAATCGTTCCTAAAATTGAGGACGAAGATATTGAAGATATGGATTTAAATAATGAAGGTGAAGGATCTGAAGGAACATCGGAAAATCCAAGTAATGAAACACCAAACTCTGAGGACACAACAACCGAAGAATAGGTCAAAATAAATTCAAAAAAGGTACTTACAGTAATGTAGGTACCTTTTTTTATGCTTTTCAAAATAGAGTATCGGATAAAATAAGTATCTTCACGTAATATATAATTCCTATATGCGCTGTTATCCATTCATTTATATCACTCTTCTATTTTTCTTTAGCATTACATTTTCTAGTTCTGCTCAAATAAGAAAACTCCAAGAAACGAACCTTAAGTATGCTCGTTTAGCCATTAATACTAATAAACCGAAAGAAGCATTAAAGTATCTTGAAGTTCTTCTCAACAAAAACTTAACAAGAGAAGGTGAAATGGAAGTAATTGCATTACTAGGCAAAACATATTCCATTTTATCACTAAATGATTCCTGTTCAAATAGTGAGAATCATGAACTTTGTGAGCAATACGTTTCTTCAACTTTTTATTGGTATGAACAAATCTTAAATACAACTGATAAAGAAGAAATATTTCATCAGTATACCTCCGCAGAGTTAGAAAGGTTTTATGAAAACTTATTAACCAGGGGTGTAGATGAATTTCTTGAGGAAAACTTCACGTCCTCTTCCTTTTTTTTCACACAAGCCTATACTATTAATAATGATGACGTAGTAAGTTGCCGATATAGTATGATTAGCAATGAATTTGATGGCAATTATATTCGGGCATTAACTTATTCTGATCGACTACTCGAATTAAAATATGATAGCACAGAAGTCTATGAAAGTAGAGCTTTCTATTACGAACAACTTCAACAACCTGATTTAGCTTTAAAAGAAGTAGAAGATGGACTTAATAAGTACCCTTCACAATTCTCTTTAATATACCGTGGTGTTGGTATTTGTGTTCGCGAAAAATGGTATGAAAGGGCTTTACGTATTCTCGAACCCTACCTTGATCAAAACCCTTTTGATAACAAAACATTAATTGCGACTGGAATGATATATGAACAACTTGGAAATGATAACAAAGCAATTTATTGTTACACAAGAGCAATCATCGCAAATGAATATAGTTTTGATGCCTATTTTAATTTAGGACAAATACAATTTAGGAAAGCAATCCAGAAACAAAAGTTACTTGTTAATTGGACTCAATTAAAAAAGAAAGAAAAATATAAAAACGTTCATAAAGGCGATATAAAAAAAACAGTCAAGTTCTATTTAGAACAATGTGAACTAAATTTAAGAAAGGCTGAAAACTTAGATGGTGAAAATTTAGAAGTTATCAACACTTTACGCTCTACTTTAGTTTTATTAAACAAATCGAAAGAACTAAAACGTATCGATGATACGTTAGAGAGTATGTAAGTAAAAATTTATGTCAAACATCATCAAAAGTTTAATCTTAAAATATTATGTTTGCATGTTAAGAAATAAATAATTGTATTCTAAGCTATATAACATATAATATTTCTATGAAATTTACGAAAATCATTACAGTTTTAGCCTTATCTGCAGCAGTATCATCTACTGCATTTGCTCAAGAGAAAGGTTCTGCAACAAAAGCTGAAGCTTACCTTTCAAAAGGTGAACTTACTGAGGCTCAATCTGAAATTGAAAACGCAGTTGGTTATGAAAAATACAAATTGGAATCTAAGGGTAAACCAGTTGTAGTTAAAGAGAAAACATTAGAAACTCAAGGAGATGTATACAGTACTATCGCAAGAACTGCTGAAACTCCAGCAGAAGAAATCCCTGTGGATATCGAAAAAGCAATGAGTGCATATAATGAAATCAAAAAAAGAAAAGAAGACGGTGGTAAAGAAACATCTAGCTATAAAGCAATTTGGGATAACCAAGGAGCTGATTTAGCTACAGGTGCAATTAAACCTTCTAAAGTTGACGATCTTTGGGGCCATTTCTTTAACATTGGTGCAGAAGCATTCAATGATCAAGAATATACTAAAGCTATGGACAACTTTAAATTAGCTTTATTAGTAAAAAATGATACTACTACTGGTAAATATGGTTTCTATGCTTCTGCATTAGCTGAAGAAGAAGCTGCAGAGGAAGATGCTGCTGCTGTTCGTGAAACAACTATGATGTTTATCAATAAGTTGTTCGAAATGAACTATCATGATCCTCAACAATATTATTCATTATTACGCTATGCTGCAGAAGATGCTGCACCTGCTGAAGAGCGTTTAGATGATTTAAAATATGAAATGAGAGATGCTGAAGGTACTATAGAGAAATCTACAAAAACTAAGGAACAATCTCAAGAGCGTTATGACTATTACACTAAAGGTGGTGGACGTAAATATGGTTCTGCACGTCAAAAAGCTGCTCAAGCTAAAACTGAGGTAGATGAGGCTAATGCTGAACTTACTGCTGCTCAAGCAACATTAGATGCTGCTACTAAAGAAGTTGCAGAATTAGAGGGGAAAACTGATGCAGTATATGAGGAATGTTTACAAATTGCAATTAAAGGCGCTGAAAACAACCCTGGTAACCCTACGTTAACTTCTCAAATGGTTTCTTACTATGTGAAGTTAGATAAATTGGATGAAGCTATTGCTTCTGTTCAATCTGCTATCGATAAAGATCCAACTGACGAAGGAATGAACTTTAATTTAGCTGTTCTTTATGATCAAGCTTCTGAAAAAGCTCGTAGTAATGGTGATGAAGCTAAAGCGGATGAATTATTCAATAAAGCTACAGATCAATACAAAAAAGTAATTGAGATTAATCCAGAAAGTAAAAATGGTTTATTTAACTTAGGTGCTTTATATTATAACCGTGCTGCTGCTTATAACAAGGAAATGCAAGACTTACCAATGAAAGGTATGAACTATGCTGACCCAGCTAAAGCAAAAGAATTAGAAGCCAAAATGCTTGAGTATGCTAAAATGTCTGCTCCTTATGCTGAAAAAGTTTCTGAGCTTGCTCCAGACGAAAGTAAATATTTAGTTCTTCTTTCTCGTATTTATTATATGACAAAAGAGAATGATAAATTAGAAGCTGTAAATCAAAAATTAGAATCAATGGAATAATATTCCTTTCTAAAGCTTAACAGTTTTTTAATATTCCAATGAAAAGCCCGAACTTCGCAATGAGGTTCGGGCTTTTTTATCTCTAAATCAAAAAGTTATATTTGTCTGAATCTTTAAAAGCAAGATGATATAGATACCATACTTCAATGATAGAATCAAAGAAAAAAGATATAAGAAAAATGACTCCAGACCAGATTAAGGATTTCCTTACTGAAAATGGAGAAAAAGGATTTAGAGCAAAGCAAATTCAGGATTGGCTATGGAAAAGCTCTGCTAAATCTTTTGACGAGATGACTAACCTGTCAAAAAAGACAAGGGAATTATTACAAGAAAATTTTGAAATACTTCCTGTTACTACTTTTAAAGCACAAAAAAGTAATGATGGCACTATAAAATCGGCTTTTCAATTACATGATAAACACCTTGTAGAAGGTGTACTTATACCTGCAGAACCAAGAATGACTGCTTGTATATCTTCTCAAGTTGGTTGCTCATTGACATGCTCTTTTTGTGCTACAGGCTATATGGATAGAAAGCGTAATTTAGATGCTGCAGAAATATATGATCAAGTAGTTGCTATAAATGACCAAGCAATGGAAGCCTTTAATACAGGTCTTACTAATATTGTATACATGGGTATGGGAGAACCTTTACTCAATTATAAAAATATGATGGAGTCTGTTGAAAAAATCACTTCTCCGAATGGATTGGGAATGTCTGCGAAACGAATTACCGTTTCTACCGCAGGAATTGCTAAGATGATTAGAAAACTAGGCGATGATGAAGTGAAGTTTAACCTTGCTTTATCTCTTCATGCTGCGAATGATGAAAAGCGTAACCAAATTATGCCTATCAATGAGCAAAATACTTTAGAAGTATTACGTGAAGCGCTCAAATACTATTTTAGTAAAACAAAGAATCCTGTTACTTACGAGTATATAGTATTTAATAATTTCAATGATTCCTTAAAAGATGCAGAGGAGCTTTATCAATTCACTAGACATTTACCTTCTAAAGTAAATATCATTGAATATAATCCAATCTCAGAAGCAGATTTCCTTAATGCTAAAGTTGATAAAATTCAGAAGTTTGCTGATTACTTATCGAAGAAAGGTGTTAATATTCATGTGAGACGAAGTAGAGGAAAAGATATTGATGCTGCATGTGGGCAGCTTGCAAATAAAAATAAATAATTTATTTAGAGCCAGACACCTAAAAGTGTTTGGCTTTTTTTTAAATAAACATGCATTGGATTTATCTACTTTTAGCAATTACCTCAGAAATTATCGCTACAACAGCATTAAAAAATGCTGATGGTTTCACCAAACTAGTACCTTCTATTGTGACTTTAGTTGGTTACACAATTTCGTTCTTCTTGTTGTCGTTAGCATTAAAAAGTATTCCTATGGGAATAGCATATGCAATTTGGTCTGGTATCGGAATCGTTGCTATTTCAATTATTGGCTATGTTATTCATCAACAAACTCTTTCAACTCCTGTTCTGATAGGAATAGGTTTTATTATAATTGGAGTAATTATAATAAATCTTTTTTCTAGTACTTCTCTATAACTATCTTTAAAAAAGTATAGTCACAAAAAAAGGTTAGTCAACATCTTGTGTTAACTAACCTTCTATATATAATAAATGTGGCGTCGACCTACTCTCCCGGGGGTTAACCCAGTACCATCAGCACTGTGGGGCTTAACTGCTCTGTTCGGAATGGAAAGAGGTGAACACCCACGTCATTGACACCATCAATATCTTAATGTCTTTGATCATCGAATCTAATCACTAATAACAAACAACTCATCTAAATAAGTTATTTGACAGTGAAAAGGAAAAACTTTGCTAGCACTCTATCACTAGAGTGCTAACCGTAAAAGAAAAGCTATTGGGCGATTAGTACTTCTCAGCTGAATGTATCTCTACACGTACACTTGAAGCCTATCAACGTCATAATCTATAACAACCCTTATATGGAAATCTCATCTCGAGGTGGGTTTCGCGCTTAGATGCTTTCAGCGCTTATCCGCTCCACACATAGGTACCCGGCGATGCTCCTGGCGGAACAACCGGTACGCCAGAGGTGTGTCCAACTCGGTCCTCTCGTACTAAAGTCAGAGCCTCTCAAATTTCCTACGCCCGCAACAGATAGAGACCGAACTGTCTCACGACGTTCTGAACCCAGCTCGCGTGCCACTTTAATGGGCGAACAGCCCAACCCTTGGGACCTTCTCCAGCCCCAGGACGTGACGAGCCGACATCGAGGTGCCAAACCTCCCCGTCGATATGAGCTCTTGGGGGAGATCAGCCTGTTATCCCCAGAGTACCTTTTATCCTTTGAGCGATGGCCCTTCCATGCGGTACCACCGGATCACTATGTCCCACTTTCGTGCCTGTTCGAAATGTCTCTCTCGCAGTCAGGCTCCCTTATGCCATTGCGCTCTTCCGACGATTGCCGACCGTCGTGAGGGAACCTTGGAAAGCCTCCGTTACTCTTTTGGAGGCGACCACCCCAGTCAAACTACCCACCAAACAATGTCCGGACTTTAAGCCCGTTAGACCGTCGAACAGGAAAGGGCGGTATTTCAACAATGACTCCAAAACGCCTAGCGACGCTCCTTCACAGTCTCCCGCCTATCCTACACATTCCTGGCCAACGGCCAACGTTAAGTTGCAGTAAAGGTTCATGGGGTCTTTTCGTCCCGTTGCGGGTAAGCGGCATCTTCACCGCTACTTCAATTTCACCGAGCTCATGGCCGAGACAGCGTCCAGATCGTTGCACCATTCGTGCAGGTCGGAACTTACCCGACAAGGAATTTCGCTACCTTAGGACCGTTATAGTTACGGCCGCCGTTTACTGGGGCTTCAATTCAGAGCTTCGCCGAAGCTAACTCCCCCTCTTAACCTTCCAGCACCGGGCAGGTGTCAGGCTATATACTGAATCTTTCGAGTTCGCATAGCCATGTGTTTTTGTTAAACAGTCGCCTGGACTTCTTCGCTGCGGCCTCTTACAAAAGTAAGTAGGCGCCCCTTCTCCCGAAGTTACGGGGCTAATTTGCCTAGTTCCTTAGCCATGAATCACTCGAGCGCCTCGGATTACTCATCCTAACCACCTGTGTCGGTTTGGGGTACGGGATCCAATAATATAATCTTAGAAGGTTTTCTCGGAAGCGTTTCGTATCGTTATCACATTGACCGTAGTCGCTATGTACTGTCTAGTTTCCCCAAGGACTACGCATTTAACTATAGTCCCTATAGGTACACTATTCAACGTGCTATTCCGTCAGCACGCAGATACTGCATCACTCCGTCACTCCATCAGTATTATCGGATGCTCAGGAATTTTGACCTGATATCCATCGAGTATGCCCTTCGGCAATCCCCTTAGGTCCCGGCTAACCCTGGGACGATTAGCGTCGCCCAGGAAACCTTGGTCTATCGGCGGGCAGGTTTCTCACCTGCCTTATCGTTACTTATGCCTACATTTGCTTTTCTAACAAGTCCACAACACATCACCATGCTGCTTCGACCCTGTCAGAATGCTCCCCTACCACTCGTGTTTACACACAAATCCATGTCTTCGGTGGATAATTTATGCCCGATCATTATCGATGCTCTGTCGCTCGACCAGTGAGCTGTTACGCACTCTTTGAATGAATAGCTGCTTCCAAGCTAACATCCTGGCTGTCTCAGCGACTGAACCTCCTTAGTTCAACTTAATTATCACTTGGGGACCTTAGACGATGGTCCGGGTTCTTTCCCTCTCGGACTAGGACCTTGGCACCCTAGCCCTCACTGCCGGTAGTGTTTGATGGCATTCGGAGTTCATCTAGATTTGGTAGGATATGACTCCCCCGCATCTAATTGGTAGCTCTACCTCCATCAAACTCATCCGA